>NZ_JALHPM010000002.1:0-18559 GCF_022842525.1 Luteitalea sp. | reverse complement strand
CACCCTGAAGAACACCCAGGGTGCCCTCGTCATGACGTTCAACGGCAAGCTGCGCCTGGCGGCGGTGTTCACGGCGCTGGATGCACGAGGGCACGCGCGTTTCACCGGTCGGCAACATCTCCTGAACCTCGACCAGCGCTTCGACATCGAGCGCGAAGGCGCCGCGTACGCGACCATGCGGCGGGGAATGGGTTGGGCCGATCCGGCTCATGGGCTCGCAGGACTTCCGCGACGTCGTCACGTGCCGCAACGGCGACGCCCTGGCGACCACTGGCTACGCGCACACCGTCGACCTCGTCGACCCCGACGAGGGGGCGTTCCTGATGACCGTCGTGATGGCGGTGGCCCGCCTGAACAAGCCGCCGAGCGGCGCTTCCGCGGACTGACGGACCGCACGCCAGACGGGCTCGCGATGCGGCTCGCACCACAAGGGACGGCGGTGCACTCAATCCACCCAGGTCTGAAACAGCTCGAACCCCGTCGGCCCGTTGCCGACGTTCTTCACGAGCACGACGACGTGCGTCTTGGTCGCTGCGTCGTTCGGGTCGGTGTGGAACACGCGAACGCCCCTCACCTCGACGGCCCCTGACGACGACCCATGCTGACCGGGCATGTGGGGCGGATCCGGAAACGCGAAGTAATGCAGCATCGTGTGCGACGGGGGGTTGTTCCACCGAAACTCGACCGTGGCGCCAGGGGCCACGGTGTCCACTTTCCCGATGCTCGCCGTGTGCAGAGCCATCACATCCTCCGAGTCCATGCGATTGGCGACGCGTCGAGGGCTCGCGCCGCAGTCAGTCTGTGAAGAGAGCGTCATCGTATGCCAACTGTCGGCCACATGGCGCCTGTGACTCCGCCAGCAGCCCGGGTGGTAACTTTCTGCAGGAGCACTCAGCGATGGCATTCGAGCGCAGGCCGCCGGCAGGTCGATCCCCGATGCGTCTACTTCTCCAGCACGCGGTCGTCGCCAGCTGTCTGGCCACGGCGTTGACGCCGCAGACAGGCGCGCAGTCACCGCCGACGGACCACCCGTGGTTCAACCCCGACCGACCCGTCGCCGAGCGCGTGTCGGCCCTGGTCGGCGCCATGACGCTCGACGAGAAGGTCGGGCAGATGATGGACCAGGCGCCGGCCATCGACCGTCTGGGGGTGCCCGCGTACGGCTGGTGGAACGAGGCGCTGCACGGCGTGGCCCGGGCGGGCGTCGCCACCGTGTTCCCGCAGGCGATTGGCCTGGCCGCGACCTTCGACGAGCCGCTGATGCACCGCGTGGCCACCGTCATCAGCGACGAGGCGCGCGCCAAGCACCACGAGTTCGTGCGGCAGGGCACGCGCGAGCGCTACCAGGGCCTGACCTTCTTCTCGCCCAACATCAACATCTTCCGGGACCCGCGCTGGGGCCGCGGCCACGAGACCTACGGCGAGGACCCGGTGCTGACGGGGCGCCTGGCCGTCGCCTTCATCCGCGGCATGCAGGGCGACGACCCGCGCTACCTCAAGACCATCACCACCGCGAAGCACTACGTCGTGCACAGTGGGCCGGAGGTCGATCGTCACACCTTCGATGCCCGTGTCAGTCCGCGTGATCTCGCCGAGACCTACCTGCCGCACTTCGAGCGCGCCATTCGTGATGGCGCGGTGCTGTCGGTGATGACGGCGTACAACGCCGTCGATGGCATCCCCGTGAGCGGCAGCCGCGCGCTCGTGGACGACCTGCTGCGGACCCGCTGGGGCTTCGACGGGTATGTCGTCACCGACTGCGGCGCCATCAACGACATGTGGAAGCGCCACAAGTATTCGGCCGATGCCGCCGTGGCGTCCGCGCAGGCGGTCAAGGCCGGCACCGATCTCGAGTGCGGCAACGACTTCCGTCGGCTCACCACGGCGGTGCAGCGTGGCCTCCTCACCGAGGCCGATCTCGACCGAGCGCTCACGCGCCTGTTCACGGCGCGCATGCGCCTCGGCCTGTTCGACCCTCCGGAGCGCGTGGCCTACGCGCGCATCCCGTACACCGTCAACGACACCACTGCGCACCGGACGTTGAATCGCGAGGTCGCGCGCACGTCGCTCGTGCTGCTCGAGAACGACGGCCTGCTGCCGTTGGCGCCGACGGTGAAGCGCCTGGCCGTGATCGGCCCGACGGCCGACGACCTCGATGCGCTGATCGGCAACTACAACGGGACGCCGTCGGCGCCGATCACCATCCTCCAGGGGCTGCGGCAGGCGGCCACCGCACGGGGCGTCGTGGTGACGAGCGCGCGGGGCAGCGACATCACGCGTGGCACACCCGAGGCGCGTCGAGAGGCCGTCGACGTCGCGCGCGCCAACGACGCGATCGTCATGGTCCTCGGTCTCACCGCCAGACAGGAGGGCGAGGAGGGGGAAGACAAGAGCAACCCCGGCGGGGATCGTCGCGCCATCGAGCTACCAGAGGCTCAGATGCAGCTCTTCGACGCGGTGGCTGCGCTCGGCAAGCCCATCGCCGTCGTGCTCACCGCGGGCAGCGCGCAGGCGATCCCGACCATCAAGGCGCGCGCGAACGCCATTCTCGTCGCCTGGTATCCAGGCGGCGAAGGCGGTGGCGCCGTGGCCGACGTCCTGTTCGGCGATGCCGACCCCGGCGGCCGGCTGCCCATCACGTTCTATGCGTCGACGGCCGACCTGCCGCCGTTCAGCGAGTACTCGATGCGTGAGCGCACGTACCGCTACTTCACGGGCCAGCCGCTCTGGCCGTTCGGGCACGGCCGCAGCTACACGACGTTCCGGTACGACGACCTGCGCGTCGAGCCAGCGGGGACGCCCGGCGCGCCACCCGTGGTGTCGCTGACGGTGACCAACACCGGCCGCCGTGCTGGTGACGACGTGGTGCTGGGATTCGTCGCACATGACGGTGCGGGCACCTCGGCGCCACGCCGGTCCCTGGCGGCGTTTCGTCGCGTCAGGCTCGAGGCCGGCGCCTCGACCCGCGTCAGTCTGCCGCTCGACCGCGAACCGCTGACGATCGTCGACGATCGGGGCATGCGGCACCCGGCGACCGGCCCCATCACCGTGACGGTCGGCACGCTCACGACCTCGCTGCCTCCCGCTGCGCGCTGACCGCGGCGGATCAGTCGTCGCCAGCCTCGGCCCCTGGCCGCGGGGCCGTCGTCAGGTCGGCCAGCACGGCGGCCAGTCGATCGAGATTCTCCTCGTTGGCCGGTTCGACGATGTGGCGGACGCGCGTGGCAACGCTGGCGTCCTCGAAGACCTGCACCCAGGTGAGCGCCGTCCCCTGGTCGCGCGGGGCCAGCGTCACCGTCAATACGAAGCGCGGTGACGACACGTGCTGCACGACGACCGACGATGACGGCTGCACGTCGAGGAACATGCTCTCGTTGTGATGGTGCGAGCCGTCCGGCCCGTGCATCACGAAGGTCCAGCGGCCACCGCCAGTCGTCGATCCCATCAGCCCGGGAGCTCCGCTTCGACCAGGAGAGCCAGCAACGCCAGCGATTCCTGCCAGCCGAGGCTGCAGGCGTCGGCGCGCTCGGGCGTGGCGCGCAGGACACGATGGAACTGGACGGTATGAGGCATGTGTTGGCTCCAGGACAGGCGGCGCAGCGCGCTCGCCGTGCGTTCGACCATTCGACCGCGTCACGTGCGCCGAATCATCGGTCTGACAATGCCGTTCCCGGGATCTCAGCCCAGTGCCGCGCCCGCCAACGCGTTGGAGGCGTCGCGCACCAGGCGTTCCAGCAGCGCCGGCGCCATGCCGGCGTGGCCGTCCTGTTCCAGATAGAGGCCGGCGAGCCCGTGAGGAATGGCCCACATCGCGAGCGCCGCCGGGTACGGGTCCGCGTCGTGCTGGCCCCGCGCCCGCCGCGCCTCGGTGGTCGCCGTGAGCAGGCGCTCGAACGCGCGGGTCGACAGCGCGTCGAAGTCGGCCGACCGCGTCGTCTCGACCAGCGACGGCCTGAACATGACCTGGAAGTAGTGCGGCGCATCGATGGCGAACCGCAGATAGGACACGCCGAGCTCGGCCAGGCGCTCGACCGGGTCGGCGGAGGCCTGCGCCAGCGCCGCGGCCTGATGCGCATCGAACCGGCGGAACCCCTCGTCGGCCACGCCTGCCAGCAAGGCGGCCTTGTCGGCGAAGTGGTGGTAGGGCGCGGCCTGCGACACGCCCGCGCGGCGAGCGACTTCCCGCAGCGTCACCGACGCGGGCCCCGACTCGGCGGCCATCTTCGCGGCGGCCTCGACGAGGGCGGTCCGGAGATCGCCATGGTGATACTGACGCTTGCTCGACCGGAGCGACGCCCGGGGACGCGTGGAGGACGGGGACGGTGGGGGTCGACGCGCGGGACGCTTCATCTTGACAGCGTCAAGTTTACCAGTGTACAAATCTGAACATCGTTAAGTTCGACGATCGACGGCACCATGACCCGAGAAAGCACCGATCACATGCCTCACCCCTTCCCGTCGCTCACGCGTCCCGCTCGCTGGCTGGTCGCCTTCGGCGCCGCCACGGCCGGCACTGCGGTGTTTCACGTCGGCGTCTGGCTCGTCGCCGGGATGCCGTCGCTCACCGGCCCAGTGACCTGGCGCAAGCCCATCGTCTTCGGCGCGTCGCTCGCCGTTCTGTCGTGGTCGCTCGCGTGGGTGCTGCGGCACCTGCCTGATGACCGCGGCATCCGGAGGCAGACCGCCGCGCTCATCGCCCTGCTTTCGGTGGAACTCCTGCTCATCGACCTGCAGCAGTGGCGGGGTGTGGGATCGCACTTCAACGTCGCTACGCCGATGGACAGCGCCATCTTCAACGCCATGGGGTTGCTCATCGTCGCTGCCGCGGCCATCCTCGCGTGGTGGACCGGGCGCCTGATGCGCCGGCCGCGCCGCGATCTGCCGGCTGAACAGCTCGCCGCCGCGCGCGCCGGCATGGTCCTGCTCGGCGTCGGCAATCTGATCGGCATCGGGCTCGCCTCGTGGGGCACGACGATGCTGGCGCTCACCGGCCACGTGCCGACGGCCATCGGGACTGCGGGTAACCCGAAGCTGACGCATGCCGTGGCGTTGCACGCCCTGCAGGTCCTGCCACTGATGGCCTTGTGGCTGGCTCCGATTGCCGGTGACGCGCGCCGCCTGGCGGCGATGCATCGGGCGATCGCCGGGTATGTGCTCGTGCTGTCGTGGGCGCTGTGGCAGGCGGGCGCTGGTCGGGCCCCCTCGGACGTCACCGGGCTGTCGGGCCTCGTCGCGGCCACCGGCGTGCTCCTGCTGGCCTGGCCGATCGCCACCGCTGCGCTGGCACGCGTGACGTCCGCCCCGCCACGGCCCTCGCGCGCCTGACATGGCGCCCGAGGGCCCGGCCGACCATCACCAACCGCTCGTGCCGGGGGCGCCCTTGAAGGGGCCGACCACGTCGGGGGTGACCCAGCCGCCGTAGAATCCGCCCCCCTGCGGCTGCACCCGGACGTCGTCCACGACACACTCTGTTGGCGCTCACGTAAGACCGCGTAGATCTGGACGGCTGTCGGCCCGGGGGCGTGGGGTGGTCGGTGCAGAGGGGTGGTGTTGCCCTGGGCCGTCACGCACGGGTCGACGGGGCTGGGGCGCCGCAGGCGCCCCAGACGGGTCGAGCCGTGTGTGACGGCGGCCGAGCTGAGGTAGGGTGACGCGCGAGAGCTGCGCAGGTGAGGACCCAGAGTTGGCGCTCCGGGTCCTCGGGGGACTGACGCGGCGCAGCGACGAGCCGGGCAATCCCACGACATTCTGGCACGGGCCGCTGCGCATGAGCGTCAGCCGGGGACGCGCAGCGCGGCGACCCGGTGGACGCGCTTCGTCTTCGCTCGTGCCGTGCCTGTGCGGCTCCCTTCACGATCTGTCGCGCCTGCGATCGCGGGCACGCCTACTGCTCGCCGCGCTGCCGGCGCCGCGCCCGCCACCAGTCGGTGCAGGCCGCGCGACGTCGCCATCAGCAGAGTCCCGAGGGGCGCCTCGATCATCGCGACCGGCAGCGCGCGTATCGCCGACGTCGGCGCGTGATGGATCAGGGTTCCGCACCGGCCCCCCCACCGGCGACACTCCGCGCCGACACGTCGACGGTCGGACCGACCGTGCCGCTGGTCGGGACGTTGCGATGTATGGTCTGTAGCCGCGAGAGCGCGTGGCTCCTTCCACCGCGCTGGTCCGACCGTCGCGTGTCCCTGGAGACACGCCATGGTTCCTCCCGAGCAGCGCGCCGAGATCCGGCGCCTCTTCTACGCTGAGCACTGGCCGGTCGGCACCATTGCCGCCCAGCTCGGCGTGCACCACGCCACCGTCACCGCCGCCATCAATCGCGACACCGTGCTCACGCGCGGCGGGCGCTGTCGGGCGACGACCCTCGACCCGTATCTGCCGTTCGTGCGCGACACGCTCGCGCAGTATCCGCGGCTGCGGGCGACCCGCCTGCACGAGATGCTGCGCCTGCGCGGCTATCCCGGGTCCGCGGTGCAGCTGCGCCGCGCCGTGCGCCACCTGCGCCCCGCATCGGCGCAGGCCGCGTACCTGCGGTTGCCGACCTTACCGGGCGAGACCGCGCAGGTGGACTGGGGCAGCTTCGGGCGCATCCGCATCGGGCGCGGCGAGCGCCCGCTCTCGGGCTTCGTCCTGGTGCTCGGGTACTCGCGCGCGATCCACGCCGTGTTCACGCTCGACCAGACGCTGGAGAGCTTCCTGCGCGGCCACGTCGAGGCCATCCACACCATGGGCGGCTGTGCGCGGACGCTGGTCTACGACAATCTCAAGAGCGCGGTGCTGGATCGCCAGGGCAGCGCGATTCACTTTCATCCGCGCCTGCTGGAGTTGGCCGGGCACTATCACTTCGCGCCCCGCCCCTGTGCGCCGGCGCGCGCGCACGAAAAGGGCAAGGTCGAGCGGCAGATCCAGTACCTGCGCCACGCCTTCTTTGCGGCGCGCCCGTTCCGCGACCTCGACGACCTGCACGCGCAGTTCGCCCACTGGCGCGACACGGTGGCGCACCAGCGGCGCCATCCCGAGCAGCGCGATCAAACGGTGGCCGCCGTGTTCGCGGAGGAGCAGCGCGTCCTCCTCCCGGTGCCCGCGCACCCCTTCGAGACCACGCTGGTCCGCCCCGCGCGCTCGGGCAAGCAGCCGTATCTGACGTTCGACCGCAATCAGTACTCGCTGCCGCACACGCTCGTCCGGCGCCCCGTCACGCTGCTGGCCGATGCGACGACCGTGCGGATTCTCGATGGGCCGACCGAGGTCGCGCGTCATGCCCGCAGTTACGACACCGGCATCGTGATTGAGGACGCGGCTCATCTCGCCGCGCTCGTCGAGGCCAAAGCCACCGCCCGACCGATCACCGCGCGGGAGCGCTTGCGCCAGGCGGTGCCCGCGCTCGACGCGCTGTTCACGCAGTGGGCCACGCATGGGGATGCCGGCGTGGCGCAGGTCCGTCGACTCCTCGATCTGCTGGACGACTACGGCGCCGCCGCCCTGGCCGCCGCCGTCGACGAGGCTGCGGCGCGCGAGGCGCCGAGCGCCGCGACCATCGCCTACCTGCTCGAGCAGCAGCGCCGCAAGCGCGGGCTCAAGCCCGTCGTCCCGCTCGTGTTGCCCAATCACCCCGGCGTCCAGGACCTCGAGGTCCCGGCGCATGCCCTGGAGTCCTACGATGCCCTCAGCCCCGACCGCCCCCGCGACCCTGAGTAGTCACCTCCGCCGCCTCGGCCTCGTGCGCGCCGCCGCCGATCTCAATGACCTGCTCGCGCGCGCCGCCAAAGATCGCTGGACACCGCTGGCGTTGCTCGAGGCGCTCGCGGCCGCCGAGCTCGAGGACCGCACGCATCGCAGTCTCGAGCGTCGCTTCAAGCGCGCCCGCCTCGGCCGCTTCAAGCCGATCGCCGACTTCGAATGGGACTGGCCCAAGGCGATCGATCGCGCCCTGGTCGAGCGCCTGCTGCGCCTCGACTTCCTGCCCGATGCCGAGAATGTCGTCCTGGTCGGCGCGCAGGGCCTCGGCAAGACGCTCATCGCCAAGAATCTCGTCCACCAGGCGATCCTGCAGGGGCACTCGGCGTTGTTCACCACGGCGGCCGATCTCCTGCTCGATCTCAATGGCCAGGACACCGCGCGGGGCCTCGAGCGCCGCTTGCGCCACTACACGCGCCCGCACGTGTTGGCCATCGACGAGATTGGCTATCTCGCGTACGACGCGCACGCCGCCGACCTGCTGTTCCAGATCGTCACGCGCCGCTACGAGCAGAAGTCGATCGTCCTCACGACCAATCTCGCGTTCCGTGACTGGCACACGATCTTCCCCAACGCCTCGTGCGCGGTCGGCCTCATCGATCGCCTCACGCACCACGCCGCCATCGTCAAGATCACCGGCGACAGCTATCGGCTCCGTGAAGCCGAGCGCGCCCAGAAGTCACGCCGCGCCTCAGCCTGACGCCTCAGACCACGGCGGCCCGCCCAGCGGGTCGCCGAGTTCGGTTCAGATTCCCGCACTTCTCGGCGAGCGCCAACACACACTCGAGGCGTCCCGGGTAGAACGAGAGATGGCCGCGGATCATCTCGAACGCCGGACGGGGGTCATCGTAGGACCAGCCCACGGCGTCGAGCGTGACCGACCCGATCGAGACCGTCCAGTACCGGGCCGTGCCCTTCCACTCACAACTCGAGGCCCCAGGCGCCGGCCGCAGGCAATCGAGGTCGATGTCTGCCCGCGGAATGTAGAAGGTCGGCGGACTCGCCGTCTCCAGCACGCGACACGCGTGGCGGGTCCGCGCCACCTCGACATGGCCGACCCGCACCACGACCTCTCGTCGGTCGTGTTCGATGCGGGGAGGTCGTGGGTAGTCCCAGACGGATTCCTGTCCGGGGCCTGGCGTGTCCGCGAACGGCGGCCGCTGCTGCCCGTAGTAGCGCCAGCCCAGCGCGTCTCGCGCTGCCCGCCTCGACGATGACGATGTGTCCACGCCTGCAAGGACGAATCTGGGCGCGGTGAGGATTCGGGATTCGGTCGCTGCTATGATCCTGTCTGTTCATGGACAGCATCCTGTCAGTGGGCTCGCTCGCCACCATCCGACGCGATCGCGGCTGGTCGCAGGAGGCCCTCGCCTCTCGCAGCGGTGTCTCCCGCGCCGAGGTCAGTGCGATCGAGACCGGGCGCGTCGTGCCGTCGGTGACGGTGGCCCTGCGCCTCGCGGCCGCACTGGGGTCCCGGGTCGAGGATCTCTTCGTCCCTGCCTCGGGGGCGGCCCCGGTCCCCTGGGCCTGGGCGCCCGACGACGACCATGACGGCCGCGTGTGGCGCGCCAGCGTCCATGGGCGTACGCTCGCCTATCCGACCGAACTGACGGCCGCGGGCGTGCTGCCGCACGACGCGTGGTTCGACGGCCAGCAACAGCACCCGCGGCCCGGCGCCACACCGGACACCACGCTCGTCATCGCCGGTTGTGACCCGCTGGTGGGCCTGCTCGTCCGCGAACTCGCCGCCCTCCATCGTGTGCGCGTGCTTCCGCTGCTCCGTTCGAGTGCGCAGGCGATCGAGTTGCTGCGGCAGGGCCGCGTCCACGTCGCGGGCCTGCACATGACGGATGCGGCCGGCCGGTCCACCAACGCCGAGGTGGTGCGCGCCCGCCTCGGCCCTGGCTACCGCTTGCTGCATCAGGTGCGATGGGAGACCGGCGTGGCTACCCTCGCGGCCCGACGTGAGCGCACCGTCTCGGCGCTGCTGAAGGCCAACGTCCGCTGGGTGAACAGGGAAGAGGGGTCGGCGGCGAGAGACACCCTCGACACGCTCATCGGCACTCGTCGCCGTCCGTCGGGGTATCACCATGTCGTGCGAGATCACCGTGCGGTCGCCACGACGGTGTCGAGCGGGTGGGCCGAGGCCGGCGTGTGCGTGCGGCCCGCAGCCGCGGAAGCGCACCTCTCTTTCATCGCCGTCCACAGGGAAGCCTACGAGCTCTGCGTGCCCGACGCGCTGGTGGACGACCCACGCGTGATCGCGCTCATGACCGCGCTCCGTTCGCTCACGTATCGGCAACTGCTCGCCGATGTGCCGGGCTGCGACAGCACACACAGCGGCGACAGCCGGTCGGTGGCCTGACGTGCACGGTCGCCTGAAGACAACAGTCGTCATCGTCTGGCTCTGGATGGGGTGCGTGGCGACGCCGGCGGCGCAGAGCCCACGCCCTCGCGTGGCCGCGGCCGCCAACCTGCAGGTCGCGCTGACCGAGATCGCCGACCGCTTCGCCCGTGATCGCGGCGTGACGGTGGATCTCGTCTTCGGCGCCTCCGGGACGCTCACGCGCCAGATCCGCGATGGCGCCCCCTTCGACGTGTTCCTCTCGGCGGACGAGGCCTTCCCGGCCCAACTCAGCGCGGCCGGTCTGACGCGAGACGCGGGCGTCGTCTACGCGTCCGGCCGACTCGTGCTCTTCGCGCCGCACGGGTCGCCGTTGACCGTCGACGCTCGCCTCGAGGGCCTTGCCGCACTCGCTGCCCGCGGTCGCGCGTGGCGCCTCGCCATCGCCAACCCCGACGTCGCCCCCTACGGCAAGGCCGCCGAGGCCGTGCTCCGCACGCGCGGTCTGTGGGAGGCGGTCCAGCCCCGCCTCGTCCGCGGTGACACGATCGGTCAGGCGGCGCAGTTCGCCATCTCGGGCAACGCCGTCGGCGGGCTGCTCGCGTACTCTCTCGTGCTCGCGCCCGGCGTTGTCAGCCGGGGAACCTACGCGGTGATCGATGCCGCCGACCATCCGCCGTTGTCGCAGCGGATGGTGCTGCTCAAGCGGGCGAGTCCGGCGGCCGCGCAGTTCTACGCGTACCTGCAGGGCGAGGACGCACGCGCCCTGTTCCGCCGGCACGGCTACGGAGCGCCGCAGTAACGTGGACTGGACCGCACTGGGCGTCTCGTTGCGGCTGGGCGTCGGCACGGTCGCGATCCTGTTGCCGTTCGGCATCTGGCTCGGGCGTCTGCTCGCGGTGCGCCAGTTCCGCGGCAAGGTCCTGGTCGAGGCCCTCGTCACCGTCCCGCTGGTGCTACCGCCGACGGTCCTCGGCTTCTATCTGCTCGTGACGTTCGGCGCGCGGTCGCCCCTCGGGCAGGCCTTCCAGGCGATCGCGGGTCAGACGCTGCCGTTCTCGTTCGAGGGCCTGTTGCTGGCCTCCGCCATCGCCAACATCCCGTTCGTGGTGCAACCCATCCAGCGCGGGTTCGAGGCAATTCCTGGCGACATCCGCGATGCCGCGTCCTGCTGCGGCCTGACGCCGTGGCAGTGCTTCCGTCGCATCGAACTGCCGCTCGCCTGGCCGAGCCTGCTGACGGCCGCGATGCTGACCTTCGCCCACACGCTCGGCGAGTTCGGCGTCGTGCTGATGGTCGGTGGCAACCTGCCCGGCGAGACCCGCACGATGAGCGTGGCCATCTACGATCGGATGCAAGCCTTCGACGACCGGAGCGCCGGACTCATGGCCGCGACGCTGCTGCTCGTCGCCGTCGTCACGCTGATGACGACGACGATGCTGTCGCGACAGGTGAGGCGTCGCCGTGACTGAGCGGCAACTCACGGTGTCGCTGCAGCAGGCCGCACCCATCCCCCTCGACGTGGCGTTCACGTGTGAGCCCGGCCAGGTGCTGGCGATTTTCGGCGCCTCTGGCAGTGGCAAGACGACCATCCTGCGCTCGATCGCCGGGCTCCATCATCCGGCCCGGGCCCAGGTACGGGTGGGGCATCAGATCTGGTGCGATACCGACACCGGCGTGTGCCTCCCGCCGCATCGTCGTGCGGTCGGGCTCGTGTTCCAGGAGTACGCCCTGTTCCCCCACCTCACGGCCCTGGGCAACGTGATGGCGGCAAGCGGACATCGGCCACGATCGGAACGACGTGCGCACGCCGAGGCGCTGCTCGAGCGCGTGCACCTGACCTCGCTCGCCTCGCGGCGGCCGCAGGAACTGTCGGGCGGCGAGCGGCAGCGGGTGGCCCTCGCGCGTGCCCTGGCGCGCGAACCCGCCGTGATGCTGCTCGATGAGCCGTTTGCCGCGGTCGACCGCGGCGTCCGTCGCCGCCTGCAGGACGAGGTGGCAGCGCTGCGACGGGCGACCACCGTGCCGCTCATCCTGGTCACCCACGATGTCGACGATGTCGTGCGCCTGGCTTCGCATGTCCTCGTCCTGGAACGGGGCCGGGTTCTGGCGATGGATTCCGTGGAGCGCCTCACGAGCCGCCCGGATCTGTCGTTCCTGCGGGAGGCGTTCGGCCTCGGCAGCGTGTTCGACGCCGTCGTCGCCGATGTCGACACGGAGCGGCGTCTGCTCGCGCTGACGTTCGATGGCGGGCGCCTGCTGACCCCGCTGCGCGACAGCACACCGGGCACGCGCGTCAGGGTGCGCGTGCCGGCACGCGAAGTGATCCTCGCGTCGGCGCCGCCGGACGGCCTCAGCCTGCACAACGTGCTGGCCGGAACGGTGGCGGCGATGCACGAGGAGACGACGACCGGTCAGGTGGTCGTGCAGGTCGCCGTCGGCCGGCTGTTCCTGCTGGCGGAGGTCACCCGGGATGCCGTCCAGCGCCTCGCCCTGGCGCCGGGGCGACCCGTCCACGCGCTGATCAAGTCGGTGTCGATCGATGCCCACCGCACCGTCGACGGTGAACCGTGAGCCCCCGCGTGCGTTGGCGTGATCAGGCGAACCGGTTGAAGAACCATCCCTTCACCAGCTCGGTCACCGCGAGATACGCGGCCGTAATTCCGAGCAGCGTGAGCAGGAACGGCAGGGGCATCGGCACGAGGCCGAACAGCGCCCCAGCGGCACTGTAGGGCAACGCGATCGTCGCGGCTGCCACGACGAGCGTGGCGGCCAGCAACACGCCGCCGGGTCGACTGTGGAGGATCGGGCCTCGCGTTCTGACGACGAGGACGATGAACAGCTCCGTCATGAGCGACTCGACGAACCAGCCCGTCTGGAACTGCGCCTCGGTGGCACGCAGCCAGTGCAGCAGCGCTGCGAACGTGGCGAGGTCGAACACCGAGCTGACCAGGCCGAAGACAATCATGAAGTTGCGGATGACGGCGATGTTCCAGCGGTGCGGGCGATCGAGGTGCTCCCGGTCCACGCTGTCGGTCGCGATGGCCATCGACGGCACGTCCGACAGGAAGTTGTTGAGCAGGATCTGCTTGGGGAGCAACGGCAGGAAGGGCAGGAACAGCGACGCGCCGGCCATGCTGATCATGTTGCCGAAGTTGGCGCTGCTGGTGATGTACACGTACTTGAGGGTGTTGGCGAACGTCTGTCGCCCGAGGCGGACGCCCTGGGCGAGCACGGCCAGGTCGCGCTTCAGCAGGACGATGTCTGCCGCTTCCTTCGCCACGTCGACGCCGCCCTCCACGGAGATGCCGACGTCGGCGGCATGCAGTGCGCTGGCGTCGTTGATGCCGTCCCCGAGGTAGCCCACCACCTCGCCGGCCCGCCGAAGGGCCGTCAGGATGCGCTCCTTCTGGTTGGGCTCGGCCTCCGCGAAGATGTCGACCTCGCGCACGCGTGCCAGCAGCGCGGTGTCGCTGAGACCACGCAGCTCCTCTCCCGTGAGCACGGTGGGGCGCGTCAGTCCCATGAGCCGTGCCATCCGTCCGGCCGCCAGGCGGTTGTCGCCCGTGATGATCTTCAGCGCGACCCCGAGCTGGCGGAGTGCCTCGATGGCCTGGAGCGCCCCGGCCTTCGGCGCATCCTCGAACAGCAGGAAGCCGATGAACGTCATGCCACATTCATCGGCCTTGTCGATGATCGGGTCGCCGGTCACGTCGCGGACCGCGACACCCAGCACTCGATAGCCCTCGGCACTGTACGCCTCGAAGCGCGCCTGAATCGCGGGCCGCATCTCCTCCAGTGGCCGCGTGCGCGTCTCCGGTGGCCCTGTCGTCACCTCGACATCCACACACGCCGCGAGGACGTTGGCGAGGGCGCCCTTCGTGATCATCGTGTGGGCCCGGGTGCCCTCGGCTGTCGACGTCTGCTCCACGACCACGCTCAGTCGCTTGCGCAGGAAGTCGTACGGTACCTCGTCCACCTTGGCGTACGTCGGGAGATCGGGGCACGGCAACAGGCGCAGCGCCTCGTCGATGGGATTGGCGAACCCCGATTCGAAGCGGGCGTTCAACTCGGCGAACAGCCGCACCCGCGCACTGGCGTGGCCCTCCGCGTCGGTGGCGTCGTGCAGCGTCGCGACCCCTTCGGTCAGGGTGCCGGTCTTGTCGGAGCAGAGCACGGTCATGCTGCCGAAGTCCTCGATCGAGTTGAGGCGTCGGACGATGACATGCGAGGCCGCCATCTGCTGCGCGCCACGGGCCAGCGTGATGCTGACGATGGCGGGGAGGAGTTCCGGTGTCAGGCCGACGGCCAGCGCCAGCGCGAACAGGAACGAAGTCACCACCGGCCGGTCCAGAAACACGTTGATGGCGAAGATGGTGATCACCAGCAGCAGGGTGATCTGCATCAGCAGGCTGCCGAAACGGCGCAGGCCGACCTCGAACTCCGTCTCCGGCGGGCGCATGCGCAATCGCTGCGCGATCTCGCCGAAGACCGTGGCGGCGCCCGTCTGCACGACCACCGCGAGTCCCGTGCCGCTGACCACGTGGGCGCCCTGGAACAGCACGTTGGTCCGGCGGGCCAGCGGCGTGTCCGGCGGCAGGTCGCCAGCGCTCTTTTCGGCAGGGTAGGTTTCGCCGGTGAGCGTCGATTCGTCGACGAACAGGTCGGTCGACTGGATGATGCGACAGTCGGCCGGCACGGCGGCGCCGGCCGACAGCACGATGATGTCGCCGGGCACCAGGCTGTCGTGCGTCACCTCGACTTCGTGCCCGTCACGCCTGACGGTGACCCTGGTCTGGATGACCGCCAGCAGCCTGGCGACCGCCTTGCTCGCCCGGTGCTCCTGCCAGAAGCCGAGGAGGGCGCTGCCGGCGACGACGACGAGCACGATCACGCCATCGGTCGTCTCACCGAGAAACAGCGACAGCGTCATCGCGAAGAGCAGCAGGAGGACGAGCGGACTGCGGAACTGGTCGAGCAGCAGACGCCATGGCGGGCGGCCGCGCGAGACGCCGGCGCGGTTGGCACCGGACGTCGCGAGGCGCCGATCCGCCTCCGCACTCGACAGCCCCTCTGGTCGAGCGGAGAGCCCGGCGAGCAGTGTCTCGAGCGGACCTGACCAGAAGGTCACGCCCCAGCATACGTCGACCGCCGTACCAGCCAGGCCACGACGGCCGAACCGCACAAAGCCGCGCTCGCCGGTTCCGGCACATTCGGGTCCGGGTCGCCGTCCGGACCTGACTGGCCGAAGCGGATGTTGTCGATGCCGATGTTGTCCTGCAGCGCGCCGTCCAGATTGGCGTAGTCGATCATGATCTGCAGGGCGTTGGCCTCGAGCGGCGTGGCAAAGGCGAAGGTCGTCCGCCCTGGCCCCCCTGGCGCCCCGTGGACGAGCACGTCGGTCTGTTCGAACAGCAGTTGAGTCGCGCCGATGACCCGGACGGCGGCGATGACGTAGTCCGTGGTGGGCCATCCGGCGAGGTCGAAGCCGTACAGCCGCACGTTCACGCCCGCGTCACCCGTCAGGCGGATGTTGAGGCTCTGCGACCGCTGGTCGCCGAAGTACACGTTCTCCAGGTCGCCATAGCCGTCCTCCCACAGCGCGCTCGCCGGGGCGCCGTTGCTCGCCGTGGCACCGAAGTACTCCGCCAGGATGCCGGGCGTGAAGCCCTCGCCGCCATTGCCATACGTGAAGGTGCCGCCGCTCACGGGCATCGTGCTCGCGGTGACCCGGTCGCCGTAGTCCTGCTCCACCTCGTTGCCACTGATCGTGGGCACCACCTGCCCGCCGAGCCGGATCTGGTCGAACGTGAGGATGGTCGCAGCTGCCTGGGAGGGCAGCCCGGCCGTGACGGCCAGCACCAGCAGTGCGGCCGAGAGGGGTTTCGTCGTTGTGTTGTGAAAGCGCGTCATGGGATCTCCTTGCCTGCCAGGCTCAGCCGTCGGCGTCTGGCGTCAGGAGTCATCGCGCCGAACGTCGGCGAAACACGACACGTGCGGCAGATCGCCGCGATGACGATGCTCGACATTCAGGCTTCCTCTTCGGTCACGGTGTGGCTCGCACGCCTCAGTGGCGGCGATGCCGACGCGCTCGATCACGTCGTGCCGCTCCTGTATCGCGAACTGCGGCGCGTGGCGCGGCGGCAGCTGTCGGGCGAGGCCGGCGGGTTCACGCTGTCGGCGACGGTGCTGGTGCACGAGACCTACCTGCGTCTCGTGCAGCAACGACAGCTCGTGGCGACCGACCGCCAGCAGTTCCTCGCGATCGCCGCGCAACTGATGCGCCGCGTCGTCGTGGACCATGCGCGGCGCCGCAATCGCGTCAAGCGGGGCCGAGAGGTGCAGGTGCCGATGCCGGACGAGGCGATCGTGCCGTGTCGACATCCAGGCGGTGACGTCGAGGAGTGGCTCGCCCTGGACCAGTTGCTCGGGCGGCTCGAGACCCTCGACGCGCGCGCCGCCCGCATCGTCGAGTACCGGATCTTCGCGGGGCTGACCGAGCCGGAGATCGCCCAGGTGTTGGGACTGTCGACCCGCTCGGTGCAACGGACGTGGGCGATGGCCCGGGCGTGGCTGCGTGCCGAGATGGCCAGGGGGCGGGCTACGGCGCCACCCGGAGCGCGGGCGACCGAGGCGGAGGTCTCATGAACGACGTTGCGCACTGGCGACAGCTCGAGGAGCTCTTCGCGCGTCTGCGACCGTTGACCCGGCGTCGTCGGGCCCGCGCGCTGGACGCGGCGTGCGTCGACCGGCCCCACGTGCGCGAGGAACTCGAGCGCCTCCTGGCAGCCGATCGAGACAGTCAGGCGCTCGCCATCGAGCGCTTCGCGGACGATCGCGAGGCGGCGGCGACGGGGCCTGGGACCCGCCTGGGTGCCTGGCGAACGGTCGAGGTGATCGGCGCTGGCGGCATGGGCGTCGTCTGGCTCGGCGAGCGAGCCGATGGGGCGTACGAGCAGCGCGTCGCGATCAAGATCGCCCGACCCGGCATGAGCGATCCCGCGCCGAGTTTCGAGGACGAGCATCGCCTGCTGGCGCGTCTCGCCCATCCCAGCATCGCGCGCCTGCTCGATGCCGGCCGCACCGCAGCGGACGAGCCATATCTGGTGATGGATCTCGTGGACGGCGAGCCAATCACGGCGTGGTGCGACCAGCAGCGGTTGGACGTGCGGCGGCGACTGGCGCTGTTCATCGCGGTGTGCGAGGCCGTGCAGCACGCGCATCAGGCGCTCGTCGTGCACGGTGACCTGAAGCCGTCGAACATCCTGGTGACACGGGACGGCCATCCGCGCCTGGTGGATTTCGGCATCGCACGGCTGCTGCGGCCAGGCGCGGACGGATCCCCGGGATCGGCCCGTCCGGTCGGCGCCACGCCCTCGCATGCGGCACCGGAGCAGGTGCGCGGCGAGTCCATCACCATGGCGGCGGACGTCTTCGCGCTCGGCATGCTGCTACGCGAGCTGCTCACCGGCATCCGTCCTGATGACGAGAGTGCGCCGCTCGCCGCTGACCACTGGCAGGACGCGGCTACCGCCCGATCGACCCGTCCACGCGCGCTCTTCAGGATGCTGCGCGGCGATCTCGAAGCCATCGTCCTGCGCGCGACGCAGGACACCGCCGAGCGTCGCTACGCCACGGTCGACGCGCTGTCGCGAGACCTCCAGCGCCATCTCGGCGGGTTTCCCGTCGAGGCACGTCCGCGCTCGCGTCGCGGCCGCCTCGGGGCGTTCGTGGGGCGCCATCGCCTGGCCGTCGCGTCCGGCGGCGTCGTGCTCCTGCTGCTCGCGACCCTGGCGACGCTCGGCGTCACCCACGTGCGTGCGCTCACGGCGGAGCGGGAGCGCGTGCGTCTCGAGCGCGATCGCGCGACGTCGGTCGTGCAGTTGCTGGTGAACCTGTTCGAGTCCGCCAACCCGGAAGTCGTACCCGGTGGGGATCGGCAGACCGTCGGCGAGTTCCTCGCGCGCGCCGAAACGCGGATGACCGGGGCGCTCGCGGACCAGCCCGGCGTGCAGGCCCAGCTGCACCATGCGCTCGGGCGGGTGCATGCCGCGCGGAGCGACAATGCGCGGGCTCGAGCCCTGCTGACGTCTGCCGTGCGCCTCCATCGCGAGAGCGCGGGGCCGGACGCCATCGACACCATCGGGGCGCAGCTCGATCTGGCGGAGCTGCTCGCCTGGATGCACGAGCGCGACGATGCCCGGGCCCTGGCCGAGGACGCCGACGCCCGCCTGCAGCGCCACCATGGGCAGGACCACGCCTTGCGCGCGACGGCCCTGCAGATTCGCGCCAGTGTGACCGCCGATTCGTCGTCGGCCCGCACCCAGCTCGCGCAGGCGGTCGCGATTGCCCGGCGCCGGCTGGCGCCCGAGGACCCGCGCCGCATCCGTCTCGCCAGCGCGGACGGCGTCGCCCTGCTGCGCGCGGGTCGCCTGGACGAGGCCGAGGCGCGCTTCGACGAGGCGCTGACGGCGGCGCACG
>NZ_JALHPM010000001.1:0-122212 GCF_022842525.1 Luteitalea sp. | reverse complement strand
GCCGGCGGCTCGCCGCCGGCGCCCCCGTCAGGAGGTGGCGACGACCTGAGGCTCGTCCCCTCGTCGATCTGTCAGATTTTCAATCGGCGGATCTGTCAGATTTTCGCCCGGCGTTGACAGCGGGTCGATGTCATTGAGCCAGACGAGCATGACCCGACTCCAGAGCATAGGTCGTGCCTGGGTGGGGACGGTCCGCCCGTGCGCACATGTCGTCTGGAAGCACCATGTCCCATGCGAGTGGGCGCCGGGTGCCCGCGGGTGGGAAGACGCTACTCGAACAATTCAGCATGCAAAGTTCAGAATGAAGCTCAGCTCGGGGCACCGCCACGCTCCGCGCCAGGGCAGACTCCGCAACTCGGCTTCAAGTCCGCAGGGGCGCGCGCGTCGACGCAGCATCAGCAATTCAGAATTCAAGGTTCAGAATGAAGCTCAGCTCGAGCATCGCCATGCTCCGCGCGGGGCGGGCTCCGTCCGTCGACGTTCAAGGGCCGCCGTGGCGGGCGTCGAGGCCACGTCAGCAATTCAGAATTCACAGTTCAGAATGAAGCGCAGCTCGAGCATCGCCACGCTCGACGCGGGGCAGGCTCCGCATGTCGACGTTCAAGGTTCGCAGGGGCGCGCGACTCGAGGCCGCGTCAGCAATTCAGAATTCACACGTTGCTGGGCCAACCGGGCCATCGGAGTTCCAATGTCGGCGCAGGGAGCCCGAATTGCGCGACAGAGCCGTCCAGGTGGGCCTCGCGCTTCATTCTGAATTCTGAATGTCGGCGCGGCGTGCCTGAATTGCTACTGGCGGATCTTCCCGATGAGTCCCGTCGTGGAGTGCCCGACTTCGGTGGGCACGCGGACGACGCGACCACCGCGGGCCCAGACCGTGTCCCGCCCGACGATCTGATCGAGCGGCCAATCGGCCCCCTTCACCAGCACGTCCGGTTGCACGGCCGCGATCAGCGCGGCGGGAGTGGGTTCATCGAAGAGGGTGACCAGGTCGACCGCGGTGAGGCCGGCGAGGAGCTCGGCCCGATCGTCGGCCGGGTGCACGGGTCTGTCCGGCCCCTTGGCAGCCCGGACGGTGTCGTCGGTATTGACCGCCACGACGAGGTGGTCGCCTTCGGCCCGGGCCGCCTGGAGGTAGCGGAGGTGGCCGACGTGCAGCAGGTCGAAGACCCCGTTGGTGAAGACGACGGTGCGCCCCTCGGCCTGCCACGCGCGCACCTGCGCGACACACGCCTCACGCGAGACGACCCGCACCCGCTCGCCCTCAGGCCTGCGGCTCATCGTCCTTCATGTGCGGCCGCCAGCCCTCGGGGCCCTGCAACTGCACGAGACGCACCGACGAACTGAACGACCAGCGATGGCGTGGCCGGAAGAAGCCGACGTCCTTGATCGGCGACTTGACGCGGAAGGTGTACAGCTGCCGGTGGTAGTCGTACGGAAAGCCGTCCAGCTTGTGCACCGCCAGATCGAGCTTGTACGTCCCTTCGGTGAGCGCCAGGTCGTCGATGACGAATCGCGCCTCGCCGGTGCCGCTGATCTCCTGCGCCGACATCTCCTCGATGTTGGTGTTCGTGCCGTAGATGCAGACGCCATCGGCGTTGAAGAGGCCGATGCCGAACACGAAATCCTTCACCGGCGACTTCGCCGCCAGCTGCAGCCGGATGGTCATCGGCTCGCCGGAGTGGAAGACGTGGCCGGGCTCGCCCTGCGGATCCAGCAGGTCGACCTTCGTGATCTCGATGTCGCCCGATCCCCAGCGCCCCGCCTCGGCCTTGAACATGTCAGCCGGCGCTTCCACGTTGCCGGCGGTGACGCCATCCTCGGGCACACCGGCGTCGTGGCTGGGCACGGAGCTGCCAGCGCCGAGGTCGACCCGCTCGCGGGCCCGGGCGTCCTGCGAGGCGAGGAACGCCTCCTCGCTCTCCTCGACCTCGGTGACGTAGGCGTCGATGACGCGCTTGGGCACGCCGACGGCCTTGACCTTGCCCTTGTCGAGCCAGAGCGCCTCGTCACAGAACCGCTCGACGAGGCCGAGCGAATGCGTCACGAGCAGGATCGTCTTGCCGCGGCGGCGGAACTCCGCGAACTTGTCGAGGCACTTGTGGGCGAAGCCCTCGTCGCCGACGGCCAGGACCTCGTCCACCAGCAACACGTCGGGATCGACGTGGACGGCGACGGCGAACCCGAGGCGCATGTACATGCCCGACGAGTAGGTCTTGACCGGGGCGTCGATGAACGGCGCCAGCTCCGCGAACTCGACGATCTCGTCGAAGCGCCGCTCGATCTCGGCCTTGGACAGGCCGAGCATGATGCCGTTGATGAAGACGTTCTCGCGGCCGGAGATTTCGGGGTGGAACCCGGCGCCGAGCTCGATCAAGGCGGAGATCCGGCCGTTCACCGTGATCTTGCCCGTCGTCGGCTTGGCAATGCCGGCGACGCACTTGAGCAGCGTGCTCTTGCCGCTGCCGTTGCGCCCGATGATGCCGTAGGTGCGCCCGGCCTGGACGTCGAAGGAGACGCCGTCGAGGGCCCGGAAGGTCTCGTCCGGCTTCAGGTCGCGCACCAGGCTGCCACTCAGGATGGCGCTCTTGAGCGTCGCGAACTGCCGCTTGTGGGCGAACCGGCGATAGATCTTCGAGACGTTGTCGGCGTGGATGGCGAGCGATGAGGTCGTGGTCGAGGCGGGCATGGCGCTCACACCTCCTCGGCGAACGAGTCGCGCAGGCGATCGAAGAGGAAGTAGCCGAGGAGGAACAGCAGGACCGAGGCGACGAAGATCGCCAGCAGCCACTTCCAGTGGCCGAAGGGCCCCTCGTAGAACAGGATCTCCTGATAGGACACGGCGAAGTGCGAGAACGGATTGGCGTTCAGCACGGCCTTGCTGATCGTGCCCGGCGCCAGGTGCATCGGATAGATGATCGGCGTGGCGAAGAACCAGAGCGTCAGGAGGTTGCTCAGGATGTCCTTGATGTCGCGGAAGTGCACGGTCAGCGCCGCCAGCAGCAGGCTCAGGCCGAGCGTGAACAGCAACTGCACGGCCACGACGACCGGAAACCAGAGCACCTCGACGAAGCTGATCGTCGGACGGAACCAGATCAGGAAGGCCAGCAGGATCGGCAGTCCGAAGAAGAAGTGCATCATGTTCGACAGCACGGCGACGATCGGCAGGATCTCGGCCGGGAACAGCACCTTCTTGATCAGGTTGCCGCCGGCCATGAGACTGTTGGCGGCCTCGGTCAGCGACGACGAGAACCAGGTCCACGGCAGGATGCCGCAGAACAGGAACAGCGCGTACGGCTCGATCTCCGGCGGATGCGTGCCTGGCAGCACCACCGTGAAGACGAACGAGTAGACGACCAGCAGCAGCAGCGGGTTGATGAACGACCAGAAGAAGCCGAGGACGCTGCCGCGGTAGCGTGCCTTGAGCTCGCGCGTGACGAGACTCTGGATCAGCGCACGGTACCGCACCAGCTGACGCAGGTTATGGAACATCGATCTCCAGGATCAGCGTGGTGATGTTGTCGGGCCCGCCGGCGTCGTTGGCGTCGTCGATCAGTTGCTGACAGGTCAGCTCGAGATTGGCCACGGTGTCGAGCACCACGCCGATGCGGTCGTCGCCAATCACGCCGTGCAACCCGTCGGACGAGATGAGCAGGCGGTCACCGTGCTGCAGCGTCAGCGGCGAGAGCTCGACCTGTGGCGGGTCGGACGCCGACAGCGCGCGGGTGACGACGTTGCGCCAGGGGTGCTGGCGCGCTTCGATCGGCGAGAGCAGGCCCATCGTGACCTGCTCGGCGACCCACGAGTGATCGTGGGTCAGTTGCTGGAGCAGATGGTCGCGCCAGAGGTAGATGCGGCTGTCGCCGACGTGGCCGATGGCGCTGGACTCGGCGGAGATGAGCAGCGCCGAGGCGGTGGTGGCCATGCCGCGCAGGCGCGGGTTGCGCGCCGTCTGCTCGGAGATGGCCTGGCTGGCGCGTTCGAAACCCACCTGGAGGCGGCGCTCGGCCAGCGTGCACTGACGACTGTCCGGCGGCACGGCATCGCCGGCGGCGACGGCCGCCTCGATGGTGTCGACGGCCAGGCGCGACGCGATCTCGCCGGCGACGTGGCCGCCCATGCCGTCGGCCACCACGAACAGGCCGAGGTCAGGCCGGGAGCAGAACGCGTCCTCGTTGGAGGCGCGTCGCCGACCCGGGTGCGTTGCGGCGGCCCAGCGCACACGCATGGTGGCTCAGGCCCTCTGGCACGCCGGGACGGGCAGGGGCGAGGCGGCGATGGTCATTTGCCCCGGGCGCGTGACGCCACCTGGAGGCGGAGGACGGCCTTGTCGAGCGCCGTGCGCGCGCGATCGTAGTCGAGGTCGGCTTCGGTGCGCGCCAGGCGTTCCTCGGCGCGCGTGCGGGCCGCCTCGGCCCGCGCGACGTCGATGTCCTCGGCGCGCTCGGCCATCTGCGCGAGCACGGTGACGGCGTCGGGCAGCACCTCGGCGAAGCCGAAGGCGATCGCCAGCACCTGCGTGTCCGTGCCGGACCGGTAGGTGAGGCGCCCGACGGTGAGGGTGGCGAGCATCGGGGTGTGCCCAGGCAGCACCCCGAAGTATCCCTCGCTGCCCGGCAGCTCGACGTCGTCGACCTGGACGCGCACGAGTTCGCGTTCCGGCGTGACGATGCTGAGCGTGAGCTGGCTGGCCATCGATTCGTTGCCTTCCGCTTACTTCAGGGAGGCGGCCTTCTCGATGGCCTCCTCGATGGTGCCGACCATGTAGAACGCCTGCTCCGGCACGTCGTCGTGCTTGCCGTCGACCAGTTCGCGGAAGCCGCGGATGGTGTCGGCGATGGTGACGTACTTGCCCTTGAAGCCGGTGAACTGCTCGGCGACGTGGAACGGCTGGCTGAGGAAGCGCTGGATCTTGCGGGCGCGCGACACCGTCAGCTTGTCCTCTTCCGACAGTTCGTCGAGACCGAGAATCGCGATGATGTCCTGCAGGTCCTTGTAGCGCTGCAGCACCTGCTTGACGCGGCGGGCGACGTCGTAGTGGTCGTCGCCGATGATGCGCGGATCGAGAATGCGCGACGTCGAGGCGAGCGGGTCCACCGCGGGATAGATGCCCAGCGAGGCGATGTCGCGCGACAGGTTCGTCGTCGCGTCGAGGTGGGCGAACGTCGTCGCCGGGGCCGGGTCGGTGTAGTCGTCGGCGGGGACGTAGATGGCCTGCACCGACGTGATCGAGCCCTTCTTGGTCGACGTGATGCGCTCCTGCATCTCGCCCATCTCGGTGGCGAGCGTCGGCTGGTAGCCGACCGCGCTCGGCATGCGGCCGAGCAGCGCCGACACCTCGGACCCCGCCTGCGTGAAGCGGAAGATGTTGTCGACGAACAGGAGGACGTCCTTGCCCTCGGCGTCGCGGAAGTACTCGGCGACGGTCAGGCCCGTCAGGGCGACGCGCAGACGGGCGCCCGGCGGCTCGGTCATCTGGCCGTAGACCAGCGCGGCGCGCGACTTGGACGGGTCATCGACGTTGATGACGCCGCTCTCCTGGAACTCCAGCCAGAGGTCGTTGCCTTCGCGGGTGCGCTCGCCGACGCCGGCAAACACCGACACACCACCGTGCTTGAGCGCGATGTTGTGAATCAGTTCCTGGATGATGACCGTCTTGCCGACGCCGGCACCACCGAACAGGCCGATCTTGCCGCCCTGCAGGTACGGCTCGAGCAGGTCGATGACCTTGATGCCCGTCTCGAACATCTCGAGCTTGGTCGACTGCTCCTCGAGCGACGGCGCGGCCCGGTGGATCGGCCAGTTGTGCTCGGAGACGACCGGGCGATCCGGATAGTCCACCGGTTCGCCGAGCACGTTGAGCACGCGACCGAGCGTCGCCGGGCCGACCGGCACGGTGATCGGCAGCCCGAGGTCGAGCGCTTCCATGCCGCGCTGCAGCCCGTCGGTCGGCTTCATCGCGACCGCACGCACCCGGCCCTCGCCGAGGTGCTGCTCGACCTCCGCGACGATGTCGGTGTGCGGAGCGCCGTCGACGCCCGGCACGGTGACACGCACCGCGTTGTAGATGGCGGGCAGATACCCGCCCTCGAACTCGATGTCGAGCACCGGCCCGATGACCTGAACGATGCGTCCGACCCTGTGCTGCTCGGCTGTTGCGTTGCTCATAAGTTTCCCTGCGGCGGGCACGCCCGACGCCGACTACGCTCGGCGTCCGTCGGACGAGTCCGACGGCTACAGCGCCTGCGCGCCCGACACCACTTCGATGATTTCGCGCGTGATGGCGGCCTGACGCACCTTGTTCATGTACAGCGTCAGCTTGTCCACCATCTCCTGCGCGTTGCGCGTGGCCGCATCCATCGCGGTCATGCGCGCCGCCTGCTCGGCCGCCGCCGACTCGAGCAGCGCGCGGTACACCTGGATCTCCACGTGCCTCGGCACG
Source organism: Luteitalea sp. (assembly GCF_022842525.1). NCBI lineage: Bacteria > Pseudomonadati > Acidobacteriota > Vicinamibacteria > Vicinamibacterales > Vicinamibacteraceae > Luteitalea > Luteitalea sp. The sequence goes on along the minus strand of NZ_JALHPM010000001.1, from coordinate 115,773 downwards.
AGCGACGTGAGGATCTCCTGGGCGGACGGTTCGTACAGATAGTCCACCTGCGGCCCCGTCACGCCGCCGTTGTCCGGCGTCAGGCGCGGCAGCGGCAGCAACCGCTCGACCACCACCTTCTGCGACATCACCGACTTGAACTCGTTGTACAGCAGGTAGACCGAGCTGACCCGCCCCTCGGTGAACGCCTCGATGGCGGTCCGGGCGATGTCCTGCGCGTGCGCGTACTTGACGTGCTGGAAGATGTTGACGACTTCGTAGCGCACGTCGACGTTGCGACGCATGAAGAAGTCGCGGCCCTTGCGGCCGACCAGCGCCATCGCGACGTCGCGATCGGTGGACTCCTGCCGGAACGTCGACGCCTGCTTGATGATGTTGCTGTTGAAGCTGCCGCACAGCCCGCGGTCGGCCGACACCACGATGAGCAGCGGCGGTGCCCCGGAGGACGTCGACTCGCTCAGCAGCGGATGGGCGTCGTGATCGACGCGCGCCGCCAGGCTGTTGAGCACGCGCAGCATCTGCTGGGCGTAGGGACGCGCGCCGATGACGCGGTCCTGCGCCCGGCGCAGCTTGCTCGCCGAGACCATCTTCATCGCCTTGGTGATCTGCTGCGTCGACTTGACGGCGCGGACCCGGCGACGGATGTCAATGAGGGAAGGCATAGGCTAGCGGGTGCGCGCCAGGAAGTCCTTCGTGTACTCCTCGGTGGCATCGATGAGCTCGGCCTCGATCTCCTTCGAGATGTCCTTCTGCTCGGTGATGCCGGAGAGGATGCCCGGACGCCGCGACTCGAGATAGCCGTAGAAACCGTCTTCCCACGCACCGACGTCGGGCAGCTCCACCTTGTCGAGGTAGCCGCGCGTCGCGACGAACAGGATGGCGACCTGCTTGGCCACCGACAGCGGACGGTACTGCGGCTGCTTCAGCACTTCCACCAGACGCACGCCGCGATGCAACTGCTGCTGCGTCGTCTTGTCGAGGTCGCTGCCGAACTGCGCGAAGGCCGCGAGGGCGCGGTACTGCGCCAGGTCGAGTCGGAGCGATCCGGCCACCTTGCGCATGGCCTTGATCTGCGCCGAGCCGCCGACGCGCGACACCGAGTTGCCGACGTTGATGGCCGGACGCACGCCCTGGTGGAACAGGTCGCTCTCGAGGAAGATCTGGCCGTCGGTGATCGAGATGACGTTGGTCGGGATGTACGCCGACAGGTCGCCGGCCTGCGTCTCGATGATCGGCAGCGCGGTCAGCGATCCGCCGCCCATGCTGTCGTTCAGCTTCGCCGCGCGCTCGAGCAGGCGCGAGTGCAGGTAGAACACGTCGCCCGGGTACGCCTCGCGACCGGGAGGACGCCGCAGCAGCAACGAGATCTCGCGGTACGCCATCGCGTGCTTCGACAGGTCGTCGTAGATCACCAGGGCGTGACGACCGCTGTCGCGGAAGAACTCGCCCATCGTGCAGCCGGAGTACGGGCTGATGTACAGCATCGGCGCCGGGTCGGACGCGCCCGCCGCAACGACGATGGTGTAGCGCATCGCGTCGTTCTCTTCGAGCGTGCGCACGACCTGGGCGATCGTCGACTGCTTCTGGCCAATCGCCACGTAGATGCAGATGACGCCGGTGTCCTTCTGGTTCAGGATGGCGTCGACCGCGACGGCGGTCTTGCCCGTCTGGCGGTCGCCGATCAGCAGCTCGCGCTGCCCACGGCCGATCGGCACCATGCCGTCGATGGCCTTGATGCCGGTCTGCAGCGGCTCGCGCACCGGCTGACGATCGACGACGCCCGGCGCGATGCGCTCGATGGGCGACATCTGCGACGTCAGGATCGGGCCCTTGCCATCGACCGGCTGGCCGAGGGCATTGACGACGCGGCCGAGCAGTTCGTCGCCGACGGGCACCGAGATGATGCGGCCGGTGCGACGCGCCTGGTCGCCTTCGCGAATCAGCTTGTAGTCACCGAGGAGCACCGTGCCCACCGAGTCCTCCTCGAGGTTCAGCGCGATGCCGAACACGCCGTGGGGGAACTCGATCATCTCGCCGGCCATGGCGCGCTCGACGCCCTGGAGGCGCGCGATGCCGTCGCCGATGGACAGCACCGTGCCGACCTCGGCCACGTCCACCGTGGACTGGAGGCCGCCGATCTGCTCGCGGATGATGCGGGAGATGTCGTCTGCTTTGATGGTCATGGTTCAGCGTTCGGTGTGAAAACCGCGGTACGCCCGAGGGGTCAGCCCTGCTGGACGAACTGCTCCTTGATGCGGGCGAGTTGCCGCGCGATGGTGCCGTCGTACACGACACTGCCGACGCGCGTGAGGGCACCACCGATGACGGCCGGATCGACGCGTGCCGAGAGGGTCACCTGCTGGCCCGTCGCCTGGGACAGGACCTCGCGCAGTTGGTCGATCTGCGCTGCGTCGAGCGCCACCGCGGTGGTCACCTCGGCATCGACGCGGCGCTCCTGCTTGTGTACCTGCGCCTTGAGCTCCTTCACGATGCCGGCCAGGCCGTCCATCTGATGACGCTCCGCGATCAGTTGCAGGGTGTGCCCCGCCGCCGGCCCGATGCCAAGCGCCGTGGACAACTGCCCGACGATGCCCCGCTTGGCGTCGCCGGTGACAAAGGGGGACAGCAGCGCCTTGCCGAGATCGGCGTGCTGCTCCACGAGCGCGGCGAAGGCGGTCAGGCCATCGAGCGTGAGGCGGGCCGTGCCGGCCTCCTGCGTCACCTCGTAGAGCGCGCGACCGGCGCGACGAGCATCCTGGGGCGTCACTGGACGTTCCTCATCTGGGCGGCGTACTGATCCACGAGCCCCGCCTGCTCGGCCGGGGTCAGCGTGGCCTTCAGGCGGGCCTCGGCGACACCCACGGCGAGCGTGGCGGCGTGCTCGCGCAGGTGCGCGCGCGCCTGGCGGGTCTGCGAGGCGATCTCGCGGCGGGCCTGCTCGACGAGGCGGTCGCGCTCGGCTTCCGCGGTGGCGCGGATGCGCGCACGCTCGGACTCGAGCTCCTCGCTGCCACGGCGACGAAGGGCATCGAGCTCGGCGGGCAGCGCGGCCAGCCTGGCTTCGATCTCGCCGAGGCGGGCGGTCGCGGTGGTGCGCATCTCGGCGGCATCCACGAGGTCCTTGCGAATCTGGGCATCGCGAGCGGCGAGGTGATCGGCAAAGGGCTTGCGGCCGAACCAGTACAGGACACCGGCGAGAATCGCGAAGTTGGCGATGCGGGCCAGCGTCACCCAGAGGCTTTCGCCGTGGGCCTCGCCATGCTCGCCGGCGGCGGCGCCATGCGCATCAGCCGCCGCGTGGTCGCCGGCCGGGGTTGCGGCGTGATCAGCGGCAGGCGCCGCATGATCGGCGGGCGGCGCCGGTGTGTCGTGTGCCGGCGTCTGCGCCGACGCCGTCGCCGGCTCGGCGTGTTGCGCCAGCGCGACCGGTGTGGCGATGGCGAGCATCCCCCCCACCAGACCCGCCGCGACCATCCGTTGCCGCATCCTGCGCTCCCCCATCTCCCTCTTCGTCATCGTCGACATCAACGCGTCCGGCCGGCGAGGCGATCGGCCAGCTGGTGACCGAGGTGCTGGGCGTCCTGCTCGAGCTGACCGCGGGCCTGCGCCGTGTCGGCCGCGAGCGTCAGGCGCGCCTGCTCGAGTTCGCGGTCGGCCTGCGCGCGGGCGTCGGCGACCATGGCTGCCCGCTCGTCCTGGCCGGTCTTGCGCATGTCGTCGAGCTCGCGGTAGAAGGCAGCACGGGCGGCGGTCGTCTTCGCGTCGAACTCCTCGCTGGCACGGCGCGCCTCGGCCGCACTGCGCTCCGCGAGCGCACGCGCCGACTGCACCGCATCCTCACGCGCATGGATCACGCGAAGGAGTGGCTTGAAGAACAACTGCTGCAGGATGGCCGTGAGCAGCAGTACGAGCGCGATGACCCACAGGACCGACAGGTCCGGTAACACGGTGCCTCCGGGAGTAACCAACAAGGACGGGGCGCACCCCGCCGCAGGCAAGACACGGGCACAGGGGCAAATCGGCGTGCCCGCCGAAACACTGATTTATACCACTATTTGCAAAATCGGTGCAATACGGTGCGCCTCTGCGTCGTATCTGCGGGCCGCGTGCTCGGGCGCGGACGCGTCAGCGAAGGCGGACGCGTGTCGTCCCGGCGGGCCCCAGCACGCTGCCGATGACGGCTGCGTCCACCCCGGCCGAGATGAGGGCGGCCAGGACGCGCGGGGCGGCCCCCGGGTCCACTGCGGCCAGCAGCCCTCCCGACGTCTGGGGGTCGAAGGCCAGGGCGACCAGATCCGCCGGGACGTCGCCTTCGTCGATCAGCGCGCCGAAATGTGCGCGGTTGTTGACCAGTCCGCCGGTGCGGTTGCCAAGGGCGAGCGCGAGGGCCCCCGGCAGCGCCGGTACGGCGGCCATGTCGATGACCAGAGTGACGTCACTGGCCGTGGCCATCTCGCAGCCGTGGCCGGCCAGGCCGAATCCGGTGACATCGGTGCAGCCGTGGACGGCTCCGCTGTCGATCAACACGTCAGCCGCGGCGCGGTTGGTCTGCTGCATCGAGGCCAGGGCCCCGGCGAGCACGGCCTCGTCGGTGCGCCCGAACTTGGCCGCGGTGGCGACGATGCCCGTGCCGATCGGCTTGGTGAGCACCAACACGTCGCCGGCTCGGGCCCCGCCGTTGGTCCACACGGCGGTCGGGTCCACGAGCCCGGTCACGGCATAGCCGAACTTGACCTCGGTGTCCTGGACGGTGTGTCCGCCGAGCAGGGCCACGCCGCACTCCTGCAACACCGACAGGCCACCCGCGAAAATCGCCTTGACGATGGCCTGGTCGAAGTCGCGGGCGGGAAAGGCCGCAATCGCCAGCGCGGTGATCGGTCTTGCGCCCATCGCGTAGACGTCACTGATCGCGTTGGCCGCAGCGATGCGCCCGTACGCGTACGGGTCGTCGACGATGGGCGTGAAGAAGTCGACCGTCTGCACCAGCGCCACGTCCCCGACGACGAACACACCGGCATCGTCCGCGTCCCGGAAATCGACCAGGACACGAGGATCGGACGGCACGGGCAGATCGCTCAGCACCTGAGCGAGCTCGCCAGCGGCGAGCTTGCTCGCTCAACCGGCGCAGGCGGCGTAGTCGGTCAGTCTCTTCATCGGTTCAGTGTCCGGCCTTGGGCCTTGGGCCTTCGGCGTGTGGGTCCTGGCGAGTGGGTAGGGCCGGCTCTCCGAGCCGGCCGACACGCCGCCATCGCGTTCAGCGTTTCAGCGTGTCACCGTTCGACGAGGTACTCGTACAGGCGAATCAGCTCGTCCTCGTTGACGAAATCGATCTCGACGCGCCCGCCCTTGCCCCGGCGATGGATGTTGACGCGGGTGCCGAGCACGACACGGAGACGCTCCTCGGCCTGCCGTGTGTGGACGTCTTTCTCGGGGACGTCGGGCTTCGGTTCGTCGGACGGGGGCTCGGACAACTTTCTGGCGAGCGCCTCGGTGGCGCGCACCGACAACCCGGCCGAGATCACCTGGTCGACGGCCTTGAGCAACGCGGCCGCATCCTCGACGGCCAGCAGGGCTCTCGCGTGGCCCATGGAGAGTTCCCCGCCAGCGACACGGGCGCGCACCTGCTCCGGCAGGCGGAGGAGGCGGAGGTGGTTGGCCACCGTCGCGCGGTCCTTGCCGACCGCGACGGCGATCTGCTCCTGGGTGAGGCCCGACTCCTCGCCAAGGCGCTTGTAGGCCAGGGCCTCCTCGATGGGATTGAGATCCTCGCGCTGGATGTTCTCGATGAGCGCGGTGCGCAGCAGGTTCTCGTCGCTGACGTCGGAGACGTGGACCGGCAGCTTCAGCAATCCGGCGATCTGCGCGGCGCGCCAGCGGCGCTCGCCGGCGACGATCTCGAACCGGTCGCCACGGCGGCGCACCACGATGGGCTGCACCAGCCCGGTGCTGCTTATGGACTCGGCCAGTTCCTGCAGACGAGCCTCATCGAAGCGCGTCCTCGGCTGCAACGGGTTGGGGTCGATCAGATCGAGATCTACCTCCCGTTGTAGTTGCTTGGCATCGAACCCCGCCACGGCGGCAGGCGCTGGAGCCGGGACGGGTGAGGCAGCGGGCTTCTCGGGAATGAGGGCGCTGAGCCCCCGGCCGAGGGCGGGTCGACGATCGGGTTTCTGGGCCACGGGTGTCCTGGTCAGGCCTTGGTCGCGGCGGCGCGACGAGGCACGGCGCCGTTGCGGGTCAGCAGTTCGTGCGCAAGCGAGACGTAGGCCTCGGCTCCGCGGGAACGGGGGTCGTAGAGCAGCACCGGCAGGCCATGACTGGGAGCCTCGGCCAGGCGGACGTTGCGCGGGATGACGGTGTCGAACACCTTCGACTCGAAGAACTCGCGAATCTCTCGCGCCACCTGCGCGCCCAGATTGGTCCGATCCCCGTACATCGTCAGGACGACGCCCTCGACGTCGAGGGTCGGGTTGAGATCCTGGCCGATGCGGGACAGCGTGGCCATCAAGTCCGCCAGGCCCTCGAGCGCGAAGTATTCGCAATGCAGCGGAATGAGCACGGTGTCGGCGGCGACCAGCGCGTTGAGCGTGAGCAGGCCGAGCGAGGGCGGCGTGTCGATGAGGATGAAGTCGTAGCGGTCGCGGAGCGGCGTGATGAGGCGCTTGAGGCGCTGCTCGCGCGCGTCCATGGTCACCAACTCCACCTCCGCGCCGGCGAGGTGACGGTCCGCGGGCACGAGATGGAGGTGATCGACGGCGGTCTGCAGGACGGGGAGTTCAGCGGCGCCGACGAGCGCCTCGTAGACGGTGTGCTCGGAACCGGCCTTCTGCCCCAGGCCGCTCGTCAGGTTGCCCTGCGGGTCCATGTCGATGACGAGCACGCGCTGATCGGCCATCGCCAGCGACGCGGCGAGGTTGATCGTCGTGGTCGTCTTGCCGACGCCACCCTTCTGGTTGGACACCGCGATGATCTTGCTCATGGCCGGATTGGAGGCGTCGAGGGGTCACGATGCCGCGCGCTGGCCGGGGAGCGGTCACGACGCGATGGCGGGCAGCGACCGACCCGAAGCGAAACGGCAGGATACCACTGGCGAACGGCCCTTGACGGCCCTCCTGCGGGGCCTGGTAAATGGAGATCCTCGCCAGCCCATGGGTTGTGCTCAGCTGTCTAGGGCAAGACAGTTTTAACAGGCTCAGGGTTCAAGGCTCAGGGCTCACGCATTGGCCTTGGGCCTTGGGCCTTGGGCACTGGGCCTTGGGCACTGGGCCTTGGGGCTTTGGGGCTGGGGGCTTTGAGTCAGTCGAGCGCTGGGCCTTGGACACTGGGGCGTGGGGCTGGGGCGTGGGGCTGGGAATTGGGGCTGGCGCTGGCCGGTGGTGTTTAGCGGGCCGGCAAAAGAAGCAACAGAGCCGGTGCGTGGGTGATTGTTCCACGTGGAACAATTCTCAAGCGAACCAGGCGACGGCGCTGCCCAGTCGATGACAAGGCGGTTGGCTGCATGAGCGCGTCCCACACCTTGTCCACGTCAGGAGTGGAGTGTTCCACGTGGAACACCAGCGATACCGGGCAGGCCCCAAGGAAGTCCAAGCCTGGCGACCTTGAGAGCAGCACCCAGGTCCGACAGGCGGTCAAGAGACGCGATGTTCCACGTGGAACATCACGTGTGCTTCCGGATCAACAGGAGCCTGCTGTCCAGGGCGGTCACCAGCGGCATTTCCCGCTCAATCTCCAGGGGCGCAAAGACCTCTGGTTGCGGTTGTCCGCCACTGAGGAACCACAGCTGCTGCCCCTGCCGGCGCAGGGCGGCTCCGAACAACTGCACGTGCTCGATGTCGGCCCGAACAGCCCGGATCGAGATGACATCCACGGATCCATGCATGCCAGGGCGAGACAACACCTGCTCGAAGCGGCCTGTCTCGACGGAGGCCTCCACCAGGCCAAGATGGCGCACGACCTCGCGCAGGAACACCGACTTGCGGGTCTTGACCTCGATCATGGTGAGCGCCAATTCCGGGCGGGCCACCTTGAGAGGAATCGCCGGCGAACCGCCTCCGGACCCGATATCGACCAGTACGCGGGCCGACGCATCGATGGCGGCCGACGCGACAACCGGCTCCACGATGAGGCGGTCCACCGCGTTGTCCGGTTCGTCCAGCGCCGTGAGGTTCATGCGCGCGTTCCAGCGCCTCAGCAGCGCCAGGTACTCGCCCAGTTGATGGAGCTGCGCGTCGTTGACTCTCGCCCCGGCACCCTGCAGCCGGTTCGCGATACGAGTGGTGTCGTCGTTCATCATGTGCACGCGGGTCGAACGCCAGACGAACCCTGCCTCCAGGCTGGAAGGCGGGACGTCTCAGTCCGCCGAGGTCCCTCCAGAAGAGATGCCGTCGCTGACTGCACGAGACGCTCCGGACCGGCGCGCAATCGCCACGGAGATGAGGGACAGCGCGGCCGGGGTGATGCCCGGAATGGACGATGCCAGCGCCACGGTGGCGGGGCGCGCCTCGGCGAGGCGCAGTTGAAGCTCGCGAGACAGACCGGGGAGCCCGTCGAACGAGAACTGCGCTGGTACTCGCTGCGATGCATACCGCTCGGCCCGAAGCACGTCCCGCTCCTCCCGCCGCAGATAGCCGACGTACCGGCAGTCTGCGTCCAGCGACGCGATGTCCAACGAGGGCGTCAGGGGGTCGAGGTCGAGCGCGAGACCACCCTCCCCTGCCACAAGGGCAGAGAGGCGGATCTCCGGATTTCGCAGGGCCTCCGACGCAGGTACGCGACCACCAGACGGCACGCGCACCAGTGTGCTCGCGAGCGTCACCGTGTTCCGTTCGTATCTGGCCTTTCGCGCCTCGAACCTGGCCCAACGGTCGTCCGTGACCGTCCCAAGCTCTCGACCCACCGGCGTCAGGCGGAGATCGGCGTTGTCGATGCGCAGGCGCAAGCGATGCTCCGCCCTGGACGTGAACATCCGGTAGGGTTCGAGACAGCCCCGCGTGACCAGATCGTCGACCAGGATGCCGATGTACGCCTCATGGCGCCCGAGCACGACGGGCGGACGGTCCGTCGCTCGCAGGCCGGCATTGGCCCCAGCCACCCACCCCTGTGCGGCCGCTTCCTCGTAGCCAGACGTTCCGTTGATTTGGCCCGCTAGATATAGCCCCACAACGCTCTTCACCTCCAACGTATGGTGGAGAGCCGTCGGCTGCACGAAGTCGTACTCCACCGCATAGCCAGGACGCATGAGCTCGGCGGACTCCAGCCCAGGCAACGCCCGGACCACATCCTGTTGGACCTCTGCCGGAAGGCTCATCGAGTATCCGTTGACGTAGACCTCGTCCACGTCCAGCCCCTCTGGTTCGAGGAACAGTTGATGCGTCTCCTTGTCGGGGAATCGCATGATCTTGTCCTCGAGCGACGGGCAGTACCGCGGGCCCGTCCCCGTGATCTGGCCGTTGTAGAGCGGAGACAACGCGATGTGCGTGCGCACGAGCGCATGCACCGCCGCGGTCGTCCGCACCGTGTGGCAGCAGATCTGCGGCAACGGCAACGACTCGGTCGCAAAGGACAACGGTACGGGCTCGGCATCACCCGGTTGCTCGTCGAGCACCGTGAAGTCGATCGACCGTCGGTGAATCCGCGGCGGCGTCCCGGTCTTCAGGCGCCCACCCGGCAACCCGAGGGCACGAATCGACGCGGCCAGCTCCACGGCCGCTGGTTCGTCGTAGCGGCCCGCCCGGCGCGTCAGCGGCCCGACGTGCACCAGGCCGTCCAGAAACGTCCCGGTCGTCACCACCACCTGCGCGGCCGTGATGACGTGACCGCCCTGCAAGCGGACGCCTCGGACGCGCCCGCCTTCGACGATGACGGCCGATACGTGTCCATAGGCCAGCGTGATCCCGGGGGCCTGCTCGAGTCTCGTGCGGACGGCGGCCGCGTACCGTCGCTTGTCGGCCTGTGCCCTCGGCGCCCAGACCGCCGGTCCACGACTCCGGTTGAGCAAGCGGAACTGGATGCCCGTGGCGTCGATCGCCTCGCCCATCAGCCCACCGAGCGCATCGATCTCCCGGACGAGGTGTCCTTTCGCCGTGCCACCGATGGCCGGATTGCACGGCATCTGCCCGATGGTCTCGGCAGACAGCGTACAGACCACCACGGCCGCGCCGAGACGCGCCGCGGCCCAGGCGGCCTCGACACCGGCATGACCGGCGCCAATCACCACGACATCCGCACGCGAAGGCAGGGGCTCAGGCATTCACTTGCCGATACAGAACGTCGCGAAGATCGTCTCCAGCACGTCTTCCGCGCTCTCCACTCCACGCAGATCGGACAGCGCTCTCAGCGCATCGCCCAGATCCGCCAGCACGTACTCCTCGGACCCGCCGGCTGCCGCGGTCTCTTCGGCGCGGGCGAGCGCGGCCGCGCACTCCCCTACCAGCGAGCGGTGACGCGCCCGCGTCAGCGTCTCGCCTTCCCACGTCACGCGCCCGAGCACTCCGGCGAGCGCCTCGCCGAGTCGGTCGATGCCGGTGCCTTCCGTGGCGCTCACCGGAATCGCGTCAGGCGGCGCCCACTCCGGACGGGCGGCGGCGGAAGCACCCCACACGTCCACCTTGTTCAGCACGCACACGCGGCCCCGGCCGTCGAGCGACTCCCAGAGCGACCGACCCTCCTCGAGCGCGTCCACGCCCGCCGACGGATCGACCACCACGATCACCAGGTCGGCGGCAGCCATGCTCTGCTCTGCCCGTGCCACCCCTTCGCGCTCGACGTGATCGTCGGTGTCGCGCAGTCCGGCCGTATCCGCCAACGTCACCGGCACCCCGCCAAGGGCGATCGACTCGGTCAGCAGGTCCCGCGTCGTCCCCGCCGTGGGCCCGACGATGGCGCGTGCGCGTCCCAGCAAGGCATTGAACACGCTCGACTTGCCGGCATTGGGGCGGCCCGCGACGACAACCAGGGCCCCGTCATGAAGGCGACGCCCGGCTGAGGCCGATCCGAGGAGACGCACGCATGTCTCCTGGAGCATCCGCAGCCGACCGACGACCGCCTCCGGTGCGATGAAATGAAAGCCTTCGTCGGGAAAATCCAGGGAGGCCTCGAGCAAGGCCCGCAAGGCGGCGATCTCGTCGCCCATGGCGCGAATCGCCTCGCTCAAGGTGCCGTCGAGGTGGGACGACGCCACCCGCACCTGCGCGGGGGTCGTCGCCGCCACCAGGTCGGCCACGGCCTCGGCCTGCAGAAGGTCGAGGCGCCCGTGGAGGTAGGCCCGATAGGTGAACTCGCCGGGACTGGCAAGGCGGGCCCCGGCCTCGAGGCAGGCCTGCAGCACGGCATCCACGATGACAGGGCTGCCGTGCGTGGTGATCTCCACGGCATCCTCGCCGGTGAACGAATGCGGCGCGACGTAGGTGGTGATCACCGCCGAGTCCGAGAGGTCGCCCGGCAACCGCAGCCTCGTGTGGGTGGCCACGCGCGGACGAAAGACCGGCCGACCGCTCAGACGCCTGGCGACGTCGAGCGCACCGTGTCCACTCAACCTCACGAGCGCGAGCGCGCCGCGCCCGGGAGGTGTGGCCAGCGCGACGATGAGGGACCCGGTCTCCGGGGCCATCGCACCGGAAGCCGTCAGCGCGGCGAGATGAGCACGGTCTTCACGAGACCATCGCCCTGGCTCTCGGACGTCACGTCCGGATCGAGCGACACCTCGAGGTGCACGAGCCGACGCGAATAGGAATTGAGCGGACCCATCTCCTGCGGTTGCCGCGTCATCTTCGCCCGCTCGATCATGAACTTGGCCATCTGCCGCAGCTCGGCGTCCTTGCCCTTCCGGAAGTCGAGGCAGTCGACCACGATGCGACCATCGCGCCCGGTCTGGTCGCGCCAGATGCTGTTGACCAGGTGCTGCAGCGCGTCGAGCGCTTCGCCCTTCCGCCGCACGAGGATCTCCCCTTCCTCGCCGCTGATGTCGACCCGCACGCCGTCCGCGGTGACCTGGGGCGTGACCGTCACGGTCAGGCCCATCGCCGTGACGACGTTGCGGACGAACTCGCCAATCTGCTCGTGAAGATTCGGGTCGTTGGTCATGGCTGCTGGTCCGGAGCTCAGGCGCGTGCCGGCTTCGCCGGTGCACCGACGATGCGGTTGGTAAGGTACTGCTGACCGATCGTCAGCAGGTTGCTGGTGAGCCAGTAGATGACCAGACCGCTCGGCGCCCAGAGGAAGAAGAAGGTGAACATCAGCGGCATGATCATCATCACGCGCTGCTGGGCCGGGTCCATGCCGGCGGCCGGCGTGATCCACTGCTGCCACAGCATCGTCAGGCCCATGATCACCGGGGTGATGTACAGCGGATCGTGCTGCGACAGATCCTGAATCCACAGGGTGAAGGGCGCGCCGCGCAGCTCGATGGCGACGCTGAGCAGCGCGTAGAAGGCAAACAGCACCGGCATCGTCAGGAGCATCGGCACGCAGCCGCTGGCGGGATTGACGCCGGCGGTCTTGTACAGCTCCATCATCTCGGTGTTCATCCGGGCCTTGGCCGGGTCGGTCGCCTTCAGGTGCGCGTAGCGCTCCTGGATGGCCTTCACCTTCGGCTGGATGTCCTGCATCTTGCGCATCGACACCACGCTCTTGTGACGGAGCGGGAAGATGGCGATGTTGATGAGGAACGTCAGCACGATGATCGACCAGCCGTAGTTGCCGACGAAGCGGTTGACCCACTTGAGCGCCCGCAGGAGCGGCACCACGAGCCAGGCAAACCAGCCGAAGTTGATCGTGCGCACGAGCTGCTGGTCCGACTGCTGCAGCTGGTCGAAGTCCTTCGGCCCGAAGTAGAACTTCACCTCGCTCGGCGGCTGGGCGAAGCTGAGGGCATACGACACGAGGGTGCGGGGCCCGGCCGTCGTCTGCACCGGGTGGGTGGCGTACTCGACGCGCGTCTGGCGATCGAGGAGGGCGGCGCCGAGGAAATAGTGGTCGTCGCTGCCCGCGTACTCGAGGTTGCCGTCGAACACCCGCTGCTCGGCCAGGCTGTCGGTCGTGGTGCGGGTGATCTCGTCGCTGAAGGTGATGGCTTCGGGCGCCTGATAGTAGCTGCCGAACATCATGCCGCCCGAGGGCTGCGCCCGTTCGATGTCGCCAATGCCGGGGCCCGAGTGGATCGTGAAGTTCTGCGCCTGCCCGTTGCGCAGCACCTGCGCCGAGAAGCCGAGCAGGAAGGGCTGCCCGTCGCGCTCGAAGGTGAAGACCTTGGTGGCACGCAGGCCGGCCCCATCGGTGTAGTCGAACCGCAGGGCCCGCGGGCCAGTGCCTCGGAGGTCCAGCGCCGTGGCACTGGGCGTGAACGATGCGGCGGCGAGCGTGTTGTTGATGGTCTCGTCGGCCGTCGTCACCGAGAACGCCGCTGGCGCCTTGACGTCGGTGGCCACGGGCAGCAGGTCGAGCGCGTGTCCGTGTGCGCCGGGGTAGGTCTTGAGCGTCCAGCTCAGGAGTACCGCGCCGCGGGTCGAGAACTCGGCGCGAAACTGATCCGACTCCACGACCACCCGTGCGCCTCCGGCCGAGGCCACGCTGGCCGGCAGGGCCGCTGCCGGCACGGCGGGCCCCATCGGCGGGGTCGGCACGGCACTGCCTGCGGCCGCAGGCGTGGAGGCCCCGGTCGCCTTGCTCGACGCCGCCGGTGCGGCGGGCTCGGGTTGGCGACGTGGAGCGAAGAAGCTCTGGTACAGGAGCAGCACCGCCAGCGACAGCAGGACGGCGTGCAACACACGCTTTTCCATGGATGGTGTACCTGGGGAACTTGGCGCAGTCATCGAGACGGCGGTGGCGGCACGGGGTCGAGCCCCGATCCGCCGAGAGGGTGACAGCGCGCGAGCCGCCGGATGGCGAGCCACGCGCCCCTGAGGAGACCATGCTGCTCGAGAGCCGACATGGCGTACCGGGAGCAGGACGGCTCGAAGCGGCAACTGCCGGCAAAGAGCGGCGACAGGGTCAGCTGGTAGGCGCGCACCAGCGCCATGGCCACGCGTGCGCCAGGACCTGGGCGCGTCACGGCGTCGCGCCTTGCCCGGGGACGAGCGGCACGCGGAGGCGACGCAGCGCGCCGAGGAAGTCGGTGACGAGATCCGTGAACGGGATCGAGTCGAAGCCGCGGCGCGGGATGATGACGAGGTCGACGCCGGGCATGGGCTTGTGGTGCCGGAAGAGCTCGCGGGCGCGTCGCTTGGCCTTGTTGCGGACGACGGCCGGCCCGAACTTGCGGGTGGCGGAGACGCCCAGGCGGGCCGCTGGCGTGGCCGACTCGCAGGCGAACATCGTCATGAAGCGGGCGTGATGCTTGCGCCCGTGCTCGTAGGCATGCAGGAACTCGGGCCGACGACGGACCCGCTCGTGTGGCTGGAGCGTGCGCCGCATGGCGGCTGGCGCCCTAGCCCTCCGACGAGACGGTGAGACGCTTGCGGCCCTTGGCGCGACGGCGCTTCAGGACGAGGCGGCCGTTCTTCGTGCTCATGCGCACGAGGAAGCCGTGGGTCTTCGCGCGGCGACGGTTGTTGGGCTGGAAAGTACGCTTCATGGCTGCTTGAAATCCGGGAGCGGAACCGGGACTGCCGGGCGCTCGAATGTCAGCGGCCACACCTCGACCGCGAACTGCCGATGGTAGTTCACACCATCTGCGATGTCAACGGCGTCGCGTGCGGTGGTCGGCCGGTCGGTGGACAGGTCGGTGGGTGTCCCACACCGAGTCCGGAATTGCCACCGCAGAGACCGGATGTCGACTTTTGCCCTGTGTTCGCTACAGAACGGTGGGCCTTCCGGCTCCCATGCCCCTCTGCTACACTCGCCGTCCGGCGCGGCCCGACCAGCAGTTTCCGACCACTTTTCCACAGCTGTGGAAAAAACTGTGGAAAACATTGCGGTTTCGCCTGCCGGTAACGCCCTCGACTGCGGAATTTCGGCCATGGTCGTGTAAGCGAAGGCAGAAACAAGCAGAAATCAGGCGTTTTTCTCAGTTTCGCCCGGTCACATCCTGGTTACATCCAGACGAGCCTTCGGCGAAAGTCGCCCCTGAAAATGACTACAGGGCGGCCCGGGCGCGGCGTTCGAGGCAGAAGGTAGCGGTCGAGATCCGATGAGCGAGCACATCTGGGAACGCGTCCTCGCACGGGTCGAAGCCAAGCTGAACCGCCATACCTTCCTCACCTGGTTCAAGCCGACCCGCTTCATCCGGGAAAATGGCGACACCCTCATCGTCGAGGTGCCCGACGGGACGGTCCGTGACTGGCTCCTGCGACACTACGGGTCGATTCTCGCCGAAGCGCTGGCCGAAGCCGGTCGGCCCGGCGCCGTGGTCTCGTTCGTGCCCGCCGACGGCACGGACGTCCCGGAGCCGTCCCCGGCGGAAGACATCCTCATCCGGCAGCACGAGGACCCGACGGCAGCCGCGCCGACGCCTCAGGGCCCGTCCGGACTGAACCACCGCTACACGTTCGAGACGTTCGTGGTCGGTCCCTCGAACCAGTTCGCCAACGCCGCGGCCCGCGCCGTCGCCGAAGCGCCGGGGCGTTCCTACAACCCGCTCTTCCTCTATGGCGGGGTGGGGCTCGGCAAGACGCACCTGATGCACGCGATCGGCCAGTACGTCGACCGCCATCACCGGCAGTCGGCGTTGACGTACATCTCGTCGGAACGCTTCATGAACGAGATGATCAACGCCATCCGGTACGAGCGAATCATCGAGTTCCGCGAACGCTACCGCAACGTCGACGTCCTGCTGGTGGACGACGCGCAGTTCCTGGCCGGCAAGGAAGCGACGCAGAACGAGTTCTTCCACACGTTCAATGCGCTGTACGACGCCGGCAAGCAGATCGTGCTGAGCAGCGACCGCCCGCCGCACGAGATCCCCGCCCTCGAGGAGCGACTGCGCTCGCGGTTCAACTGGGGCCTGATCGCGGACATCCAGGCGCCCGACCTCGAGACGAAGGTCGCGATTCTCAAGAAGAAGGCCGACGCCGACGGCGTGCCCCTGCCCGACAACGTGGCGCTGTTCATCGCCACGAAGATCAAGTCGAACATCCGGGACCTCGAGGGATCGCTGATCCGCCTGGTCGCCTATGCCTCGCTGACGGGCAAGGACATCACGCTGGCGCTGGCACAGGACGTCCTGCGCAGCATCATCGGCAGCGAGGAGAAGGCCATCACCATCGATGCCCTCCTCAAGTTCGTGGCCGAGTACTACGGCGTACGCCCGAGCGAGCTCAAGACCACCAGCAACTCGCGCAACGTCGTCATCCCCCGCCAGGTGGCCATGTACATGTGCAAGACGCTGACGTCGGCCTCGCTGCCCGACATCGGCCGGGCGTTCGGCAAGCACCACTCCACGGTCATCCACTCGATCCGGAAGGTCGAGGAGGACCGGAAGAAGGACGCCGACTTCAACAGCCAGATCAACGCCATGCTCGACAATTTTCGCTAGGCCGCATTGGCGTCGCGCCGGTTTTGCACAGCCTGCGCGGCGCGGGCCTGTGCACATCGTGTGGACGTGGGCGGCGGTGCCGGATGCCCACAGGATCGGCCCGACTTTTCCACAACTGGTGTCCACAGGGTAAGTCGCTGTTGGAAAGGGATTTAAGGGCGCTCTTCACAGCTTCAACCGCCCTTTGATCTCTGATATACTTCTTTTCTTGCGATCCCTTTGGAGAAACTACTCCTAGGGGCGTCGCGTGTGTCGGTCAGGCTCCGCTCCCGTTCACGAGGTACCGGCTGCATGGAACTGGTGGTCCGCAAGAACGATCTGCTTCGCGAGCTGCAACTGTTTCAGGGCATCGTCGAGCGCAAGAACACGATGCCCGTGCTCGCCAACGTGCTGATGCGGGCCGATGGCAACCAGGTCGAGCTCATCGCCACCGATCTCGACGTCGGTCTCCGCAGCACGTGTGTGGCGCAGAGCCTGGCCAAGCCAGGCACCCTGACGCTCCCGGCCAAGAAGCTCTTCGAAATCGTCAAGGCCCTTCCCGAGACCGACATCCGCATCGAGCAGAACCGCTCGGGCGTGACGGTGGCGGCGGAGCGGTTCGAATCGCATCTGTCGACGTTGCCGGCCGACGACTTCCCGCAGTTGCCGGTCGTCGGCGAGCTGGTGGCGACGCTGCCGCGCGAGCCCATCAAGCAGATGGTCTCCAAGACGATGTTCGCCATCACGGGCGAGGACACGCGCTA
The DNA here is from genome assembly GCF_022842525.1 of Luteitalea sp. Lineage (NCBI taxonomy): Bacteria > Pseudomonadati > Acidobacteriota > Vicinamibacteria > Vicinamibacterales > Vicinamibacteraceae > Luteitalea > Luteitalea sp. The sequence goes on along the minus strand of NZ_JALHPM010000001.1, from coordinate 98,562 downwards.
CTACCTGAACGGTGCGTTGTTCGTCCTCAAGCCCGACAGCATGAGCCTGGTCGCCACCGACGGGCACCGGCTGGCGCTGGTCACCGTGACGGCCGAGACCGGCGCGGCCGAGAGCAAGGCCCTGCTGCCGAAGAAGACGATGCAGGAGCTGAGTCGTCTGCTGGCCGATGGCGACGGCGACGTGGTGTTCGAGCGCGCCGAGAACCACCTCTTCTTCACCGTGGGTGGGCGGCGGCTGTTCTCCCGGATGATCGACGCGCAGTTCCCGGCCTACGAGCGCGTCATCCCCCGGAACAACGACAAGGCGATCGAGTTCGAGCGCGATCGGCTCACCAGTGCCATCCGCCGTGTCTCGCTGCTCTCCAACGAGCGCTCGCGGGCGGTCCGCTTCCTCATCAGCAGCGGCAAGGTCGAGGTCACGTCGCAGAGTCCCGACCTCGGCGACGCCAAGGAAGAGCTGCTCGTGACCTACGACGGTCCCGACGTGCAGATCTGCTTCAACGCGCAGTACGTCACCGATTTCCTGGCGGCCGTGGAGACGGATCAGGTCAGCCTCTCCTTCCGCGACGAAATGAGCCAGGCCGTCATGAAGCCAGTGGGCGCCGACGGGTACGACTACACGTACGTGATCATGCCGATGCGGCCCTAGGCCCCGCGCCGCCGCATCCGCCGCGGTCCGCCCTCTCCCGGGCGAGGCCGCCGCTCGTGGCCGGGGCCGCATGCAGGCCCCGGTGAACGACCCTTTGCGAGTCCCGATGGAACCGATTACCACCCCGAATACCGAGTCCCAGACCCCGATGCGCACCGCCACCGGGGCGGCCGAAGACTACGGCGCCGAATCCATCAAGGTGCTCGAAGGCCTCGAGGCCGTGCGCAAGCGGCCCGGCATGTACATCGGGACGACCGGTGAGGCCGGGCTTCACCACCTGGTCTACGAGGTGGTCGACAACTCGGTCGACGAAGCCCTGGCGGGCCACTGCTCGGAAGTCAACGTCACCATCCACGTCGACGACTCGATCACGGTGGTCGACGACGGGCGCGGCATCCCGGTCGACATGCACGAGAGCGGCAAGTCGGCGGCCGAGGTGGTGCTGACGGTGCTGCACGCCGGCGGCAAGTTCAACCAGGAAGGCAGCGCCTACAAGGTGTCTGGCGGCCTGCACGGCGTCGGTGTCTCGGTGGTCAACGCCCTCTCGGAACTGCTCGAACTCGAGATCTGGCGCAACGCCCACGTCTACCAGCAGGCGTACTCGCGCGGCGTGCCGCAGCAGCCACTGGCCGAGACCGGGACGACCAAGAAGCGCGGGACGAAGGTCCACTTCAAGCCCGACGCCACCGTCTTCGAAGCGACGACCTTCAGCTTCGACACGCTCAACAACCGCCTCCGCGAGCTGGCCTTCCTCAACGCCGGCATCGTCATCACGCTCGAGGACGAGCGCGGCGACGGGAAATCGGTACGTTACGAGTACAAGGGCGGCATCGTCGAGTACGTGCAGTTCATGAACAAGGCGAGGCGCGCCGTCAACGACCCGCCGATCTACATGCGCGGCGTCCGCAACGAGATCGAAGTCGAGATCGCGCTGCAGTGGAACGACTCGTACGACGAGAGCCTCTACACCTTCGCCAACAACATCAACACGCACGAGGGCGGCTTCCATCTCTCCGGCTTCAAGGCGGCGCTGACCCGTACCCTCAACGCGTACATCGCCAGCGCCAACCTGCCGAAGGACCTCAAGGACACGCCGATCAGCGGCGACGATGCGCGTGAGGGCCTGGCCGGGGTGATCAGCGTCAAGATCCCCAACCCGCAGTTCGAAGGCCAGACCAAGACCAAGCTCGGCAACACCGAGGTCAAGGGCATCGTCGAGGCCATCGTCAACGAGCGACTGGGGGCGTTCTTCGAGGAGAATCCCGCCGTCGCCAAGTCGATCGTCGCCAAGGCGGCCGATGCCGCCCGCGCGCGCGAGGCGGCCCGCAAGGCGCGCGACCTGGTGCGGCGCAAGGGCGCGCTCGACGGCAGTTCGCTGCCCGGCAAGCTCGCCGACTGCCAGGAGCGCGATCCGGCGCAGAGCGAGATCTACATCGTCGAGGGTGACTCGGCCGGTGGCTCGGCCAAGCAGGGGCGTGATCGCCGCTTCCAGGCCATCCTGCCGATCAAGGGCAAGATTCTCAACGTCGAGAAGGCCCGCTTCGACAAGATGCTCAGCAGCGACGAGATCAAGACGATGATCGCGGCGCTCGGCACCGGCATCGGGCGCAAGCGCGAGGAAACCGACCGTGACGGCTTCGATCTCTCGAAGCTGCGGTACCACCGCGTCATCATCATGACCGACGCCGACGTCGATGGGTCCCACATCCGGACGCTGCTGCTGACGTTCTTCTATCGGCAGATGCGCGAGCTGATCGACAACGGTCACATCTACATCGCCCAGCCGCCCCTGTACCGCGCCAAGCGCGGCAAGCAGGAAGTCTTCATCAAGAACGAGGCGGACCTCGAGGCGTACCTGATCAAGCGCGCCACCGACTCGCGCGTGCTGCGGCTGTTCAACCCCGATCGCGAGTACAGCGGCGAGGCGCTCGAGGCCCTGCTGCACAAGCTGATCTCGTTCGACCGCAATCTCCGGCACGTCGAGCGCCGGGGCGTGCCGCAGGACATCGTCCGCATCCTGCTGAAGGAGGCGGCCCGCGATCGCGCGTTCTACGGCGACCGCGACCGCATGCAGGCCCTGGCGGCGACCCTCAACCGCGACGACCGCATCGTCACGGTGGTGGTGGACGAAGAGCACAACGCGTTCATGTTCGAGATCGACGACCGCAGCGCCGGCTATCCCCGGGTGTCGCGTGCCGGCCTCGAGTTCGCCCAGACGCCGGACTTCCGCGCGCTCCTCAACAGTTACCGTGACGTCTCCGGCATCGAGGGACGCATGGTCATCGCCCAGGTTGGCGCGACGCACGAGGAGACCGAGGATGCCGTCCTCGAGGTCGCTGCGGCCGCCGAGGCCGAACCGGCCGCCGAGCCCGTGCGGCGCACGGCGCGCAAGGACGCCGACCAGGAAGTCCAGTCACTGTCGGGTCTGGTGGCCTACTTCCTCGAGATCGGGCGCAAGGGCGTGGCCATCAACCGGTACAAGGGTCTGGGCGAGATGAACCCGGACACGTTGTGGGAGACCACGATGAAGCCGGAAGTGCGCACGCTGCTGCAGGTGCGGGCCGAGGACCAGGCCGAGGCCGACCTGATGTTCTCGACCCTGATGGGCGACCAGGTGGAGCCCCGCCGGAAGTTCATCGAGGACAACGCGCTCGACGTGAAGAACCTCGACGTCTAGACCCATGACTACTATCTCGAACCGCGTTCCCGTCAACATCGAAGACGAGATGCGCCGCTCGTACATGGATTACGCGATGAGCGTGATCATCGGGCGTGCCCTGCCCGACGTACGGGACGGTCTGAAGCCGTCGCATCGGCGCGTGCTGTTCGCCATGCGGCAGATGGGTCTGTCGGCGTCGCGGCCGTACCGCAAGTGCGCCAAGATCGTCGGCGAGGTCATCGGCAACTACCACCCGCATGGCGATGCGCCGGCGTACGACACCCTCGTGCGTCTCGCGCAGGGCTTCAACATGCGGTACACGCTGGTCGACGGCCAGGGCAACTTCGGCAGCGTCGACGGCGACCGCCCGGCCGCCTACCGCTACACCGAGGCCCGCCTCGAAGCGCTCGCCGAAGCGCTGATGGCCGACCTCGACAAGGACACCGTCGACTTCGTCCCCAACTTCGACGAGACGACGACGGAACCGTCGGTCCTGCCGACGCCGATCCCGAACCTCCTCGTCAACGGATCGTCGGGCATCGCCGTCGGCATGGCGACCAACATCCCGCCGCACAACCTCACCGAGGTCGTCGACGGGATCATCTCGATCGCCGATCCGGAGCAGGCGTTCACGATCGACGAAGAGGGTCGTCCGCAGCCGCTCAGTCGCGACGAGAAGCGCCGGCGCCTCGCGCAGCACATCACGGGCCCCGACTTCCCGACCGGCGGTGTGCTGGTCGGCCGGGCCGGCATCGCCTCGGCCTATGCGACCGGTCGCGGCACCGTCATCGTGCGGGCACGCAGCGAGGTCGAGCCGCTCGGTCGCGGCAGCGACCGGCAGGCGATCGTCATCACCGAGATCCCCTATCAGGTCAACAAGGCGAAGCTGATCGAGCGCATCGCCGACCTGGTGCGCGAGAAGACGCTCGAGGGCATCTCCGACATCCGCGACGAATCCGACCGCCAGGGCATGCGTGTCGTGATCGAACTCAAGCGCGGCGAGATGCCGGAGGTGGTGCTCAACAACCTCTACAAGCACACGCCGCTGCAGTCGTCCTTCGGCATCATCATGCTGGCCATCGTCGATGGCCGGCCGCGCGTGTTGCCGCTGCTCGAGCTCATCGAGCGGTTCGTCGAGTTCCGCCGCGACGTCGTGCGGCGACGCACCGAGTTCGAACTGCGCAAGGCGGAGGCGCGGGCCCACATCCTGGAAGGTCTGCGCATCGCGCTCGACAACCTCGATGCGGTGATCACGCTGATTCGCAGCGCGAAGAATCCCGCCGAGGCCCGCGAGGGCCTGATGTCGAACTTCGGCCTGTCGCAGATTCAGGCGCAGGCGATTCTCGACATGCAGCTCCAGCGCCTCACTGGCCTGGAACGTCAGAAGATCCTCGACGAGCTCGCCGAACTGCTGAAGGAGATCGAGCGCCTGCGCGCCATTCTCGGCAGCGAGCGCCTGGTCATGGAGATCGTGATCAACGAGCTCAAGAACGCCCGCGACCGCTTCGGCGACGCGCGCCGCACCGAGATCATCGAGGACACGAGCGACATCAACATCCTCGACCTGATCGCCGACGAGGACATGGCGATCACGGTGAGCCACAAGGGCTACATCAAGCGCACGTCGCTCGACGAGTACCGCTTCCAGGGGCGCGGCGGCGCCGGCACGATCGGCATGCGCCTGCCGGACGACGACTACGTCCACCACCTGTTCGTGGCGTCGACGCATGCGTACCTGATCGTCTACTCGGACCGCGGCCGGGCCTACTGGCTGCGCGTGCACGAGATTCCCGATGCCGGTCGTGACGCCCGCGGCAAGTCGATTGCCAACCTCGTGCAGATGGCGGCCGGCGAGAAGGTCGCCGACGTCGTGTCGGTGCGCGAGTTCCCGTCCGAGGAAGGGCAGCGCTTCGTCGTCATGGGCACCCGCAAGGGTGTGATCAAGAAGACCGACCTCAAGGCGTACTCGAACCCGCGCGTCGGCGGCATCATCGCCATGGGCGTGGAGGAGGACGACGAGGTCATCGCCGTGCAGCTCTCGACGGGCTCCGAGCACGTCTTCATCGGCACGCGCAACGGCGTGGCCCTGCGCTTCCCCGAGGGGCGGGTCCGCACCATGGGACGCACGGCGTACGGCGTGCGCGGCATCAACCTGCGCGACGGCGACGAGGTCGTGGCCATGGAGCTGGTCGGCGAGACGGGCACCATGCTCACCGTGACCGCCAACGGCTACGGCAAGCGGACGCCGCTTGCCGAGTACCGCATCACCGGTCGCGGCGGCCTCGGCATCCGCAACATCCAGCCGTCGGATCGCAACGGCCCCGTGGTCGGCGTGACGCACGTCACCGACGACAACCAGGTGCTGATCATCACCAAGGACGGCATGGTGATCCGCATGGCCGTGGCGCCACTGCGGCCGATCGGACGCAGCACGCAGGGCGTCCGCCTGATCCGGCTGGACGATGGTGATCGCGTCGAAGCGCTGGCGCGCCTGGACATCGCGGAGGTCGCGGTGGATTCGTCGGAGGTCGTCGCTCCGCTCGAGACCGAAGGCGCCGTCGAGGAGCCGCTCGACGAGCCCGAAGACGACGTCACCGCCGACGACAGCGACGACGAGCCCGACGAGGTGTAGGCGTCGGCCCCCGCCGGACTGAAGTCCGGCGGCTACACCGGCTACACCGGCTGCAGGCGGGCGTACTTCGCGATCAGCTTCTTGGTGCCCACGGTGGCGAAGTGCACGGTGAGCTTCATGTCCTCACCCTTGCCGTCGACTTCGCGCACCGTGCCGACGCCGAACTGCGCGTGCCGGACCTTCTGCCCAGGCTTGGGCCGCGAGCCGTCGCTCGACTGGTCCTCTTCCTCGTACTTGTAGGTCGACGCCGGCGCGTCTTCGCGCGCCGGGGTGCGCCGTCCATACGGATTGGGTCGCGCTTCGTACGAGGCCCGGCCGCCATACGTCGTGTTGCCGTACGACGGCCGTGCGCGCGTGTAGGACGGCGTCTCGAGCACCAGCTCCTTCGGGATCTCGTCGAGGAAGCGTGACGGCTCGGTCGACTGGTACTCGCCGAAGACGCGGCGCCGCGCCGCGCTGGTGAGCAGCAGGCGCGACTCGGCGCGGGTCATGCCGACGTAGCACAGGCGCCGCTCCTCCTCCATCTGCTCCTGGTCCTGCCCGGCCCTCGAGTGCGGGAAGAGCCCTTCCTCGAGACCCGCGATCGCCACCACCGGGAACTCCAGTCCCTTGGCCGCATGCATGGTCATCAGCCACACGCGCGCATGGCTGGCGCCCTGCGACTCGTCGGCCTCGGAGAGCAGCGACAGGCGATCGACGAAGCCGCCGATCGAGGCGTCGGACTCGCGCTCCTCGTACTCGCGCGCCGACGAGACGAACTCGGCGAGGTTCTGGATGCGACTCTCGGCTTCTTCGGAGTTCTCTTCACGCAACGCCTTCAGATAGCCGGACTGGTCGAGCATCTTGCCGATGACCGTCGACACCGGTTCCTGCCGCGCCAGCACGATCAGCGCGTCGATGAGCTCGACGAACTGCTTGAGCGCGTTGTGTCCCCGCCCGGGAAGCGAGCGGGAGGTGAGCAACTGAGTGGCCCGCACCCACAGTGACTGCGAGCCGACCACCTCGAACAGGCCGGCCGCCATCATCGGCGGGGCGTTGCCGCCGCTGCCGGATCCGTCCTCGCGTTCGAGCGCATCCATCACGCCCTTGCCGATGCCGCGCGTCGGCACGTTCACCACCCGCCGGAAGCTCACATCGTCGTGCGGGTTGATGATCAGCTTCAGGTAGGACAGGGCGTCCTTGACTTCCTTGCGCTCGTAGAAGCGCACGCCGCCGATGATCTTGTAGGGCGTGCCGTCCCGCATCAGCTGATCTTCGAGGGCGCGCGACTGCGAGTTGAGTCGATAGAGGATGGCCACGGTCGCGTCACGGCGCGACGTCATCTCCTTGCGCAGTTCGCGGGCGATGAACGACGCCTCCTCGAGTTCGTCCTCGCCGCGGAAGCACGTGATCAGGTCGCCCCGGCCCTGCTCGGTCCACAGCCGCTTCTCCTTGCGGTCCGTGTTGTTGGCGATGACGGCCGACGCGGCGTCGAGGATGTTCTGGGTCGAGCGGTAGTTCCGCTCGAGGCGCACGGTGGCGGCCTCGGGAAAATCCTGTTCGAAGTCGAGGATGTTGCGCAGGTCCGCGCCACGCCACTTGTAGATCGACTGATCGGGATCGCCGACCACCGCGAGGTTGTGCGCCTTGCCGACCAGATGCTTGATCAGCAGGTACTGCGGCCGGTTGGTGTCCTGGTACTCGTCGATCATCACGTAGCGGAACTGGCGCTGGTACCTGGCGCGCACGCCCTCGTGCTCGAACAACTCGACGGTCTTCAGCAGCAGGTCGTCGAAGTCGAGCGCGTTGGCTCGCTCGAGCGCCTTGACGTAGCCGTCGTAGATCTTGGCGACCTGCTCGTCGCGATAGGTGCCGTTGCCGACCTTGTCGGGCGCCTCCATGCGGTTCTTCGCCTGGCTGATGCGCCCGAGCACCTGACGCGGCTGGATGATCTTGTCGTCGATCTGCAGGTCGCGCATCACCTGCTTGACGGCACTCTGCTGATCGCTGCTGTCGTAGATGACGAAGTCGCGCGACAGGCCGATGGCCGGCGCCTCGCGGCGCAGCAGCCGTGCGCACAGCGAGTGGAACGTCGACACCCACACGTCCTTGGCCTCGGCCCCGATCAGCTTGGTGACGCGCTCGCGCATCTCCTCGGCGGCCTTGTTGGTGAAGGTCACCGCCAGCACTTCGAAGGGACGCGCGAGTCCGTTGCCGATCAGGTACGCGATGCGATAGGCGATGACCCGCGTCTTGCCCGAACCCGCACCGGCCAGGATGAGCAGCGGTCCCTCGGTGTGCAGCACGGCCTCGCGCTGCTCGGGGTTGAGGGAGGAGAGAAAATCATCGGCCTTCGTCATTCGGCCGTCGGCCTTCGGAACATCACCAGGAGCGAACATCGCCCTCGTCGCCATGCAAAGTCGGTTGTCGGGAGTGCACGCTTCAGCAACGCGCCAGGTTGGCCATGATCGCAGGAACTGCCATTGCGGACAGGGACCTCAGAAAGTATACGTCTGCGATGGCACGCCAGCACTGGCGCGCGACTTGCTCGAGTCGGAGCCACGCGTGTCACCTCCTTTCGCGATCTCGAGGTCTGGCGGTTGTCGATGGATCTGGCGCGGCGGGTGTACGGCGCCACGGCCTCGATGCCCTGGCCGCACCGCACGGAGCTTGGCGGCCAGATGCGCCGTGCGAGCGTCTCGACTCCCTCGAACATCGCCGAAGGATTCCGGCAAGGCTCGCTGCGGGCGTACTTGCGGCACGTGCGCATTGCGGCGGGTTCCGCCGCAGAACTCGAGACGAAAGCCGAGCTGGCCAGTGACCTCAACCTCTGGCCGGAGGTCGAAGGCACGGAGATCCGCGCCATGGCCGCTCGGACCGGTCGCATGCTCACGGGTCTGGCGCTCGCGCTCGAGGATCGCGCTGGGCGACCATGACGGCCCCACGGCCCACGGCCCAATCCCGAAGGCCCAGCTGCCTACTCCACCGTCACGCTCTTCGCCAGGTTGCGCGGCTGGTCGACGTCGCAGCCGCGACGAATGGCGACGTGGTACGCCAGCAACTGCAGCGGCACGGTCATGGTGATGGGAGACATCAGCGGATGCACGGGCGGCAGCACGAGTCTGGCATCCCGCTGCGGGTCGAGCAGCGACCACAGGTGCGGCTCGCCTTCCTCGGTGATGGCGATGACCGACCCGCCGCGTGCCTTGACCTCCTGCACGTTGCCCAGCATCTTCTCGAAGACGTGATCGCGGGGGGCGAGGGCCACCACGGGCAGCTTCTCGTCGATGAGCGCGATGGGCCCGTGCTTCATCTCCCCGGCCGGGTAGCCCTCGGCGTGGATGTACGAGATCTCCTTCAGCTTGAGCGCCCCTTCGAGGGCAATCGGGTAGTGGACGCCACGGCCGAGGAACAGGAAGTCCGAGCACTGATAGAAACGCCGCGCGATGTCCTCGACGTACGGCGCGCACGACAGCACCTGCTCGACGTGCCGCGGCAGTTCGGTGAGCGCCTGCAGCACGGGACGCACCTGATCGGCCGTCATCGCGCCGCGCGCGCGTGCCAGGCGCAGCGCGAGCAGCACGAGCGCGACCAACTGCGTGGTGAAGGCCTTGGTCGACGCCACGCCGATCTCCGGACCGGCATGCGTCTGGATGGTGCCTTCGGCCTCGCGCGTGGCCATGCTGCCGACGACATTGCAGATGGCGAGGCTGCGAGCGCCGTGCCGACGCGCCTCGCGCAGCGCCGCCAGGGTGTCGGCGGTCTCGCCCGACTGCGTGATCACCACCACGAGATCCGAGGACGAGGCGATCGGCTGCCGATAGCGATACTCGGAGCCGTAGTCCACCTCCACGGGCACGCGCGCCAACTGCTCGATCAGGAACTTCCCCACCAGCGCCGCATGCCACGAGGTCCCGCACGCGAGCAGCACGACGCGCGACAGGCCGGCCAGCGTCGCCGAATCGAGATTGATCTCCGGCAGATGGACGTCGCCCTGCTCCATCGACAGCCGTCCGACCAGCGTCTCCTTGATCGCCCACGGCTGCTCGAAGATCTCCTTGAGCATGAAGTGCTTGTACCCGGCCTTCTCGGCCATGACCGGGTCCCACGTGATGCGCTGCGCGTGGCGCGCCACGGACTGCCCCGCCGCGTCGAAGAACTGCACGCCGTCGGCCCGCAGCACGGCGACCTGCCCATCTTCGAGAAACACCACATCCCTGGTGTGGGCAAGGATGGCGGGAATGTCTGACGCGACGAAGTACTCCTGGTCGCCGAGCCCGACGACCACCGGCGGACCGTTCCTGACCGCGACGATGGTGCCGGGATCGGCGGAGGAGACGACCACGAGCGCAAACAGCCCGCGCAGACGCGTCAGGGCTCGCGTCACCGCGGCATGCAGGCCGTCGTCGCCCAGCTCCAGACCCACGAGATGCGCCACCACCTCGGTGTCGGTCTCGGTGCGGAAGGTGATGCCGCGGCCCTGCAACTCGCGCTTGAGCTCGAGGTAGTTCTCGATGATGCCGTTGTGGACGAGCACCACGCGTCCGCTCTGGTCGCGGTGGGGATGCGCGTTCTCTTCGGTCGGTCGGCCGTGGGTGGCCCAGCGGGTGTGGCCGATGCCGTAGGCGCCGGTGAGCGGGCGGTCGCGCAGGACGGCTTCGAGGTTGGACAACTTGCCGGCGCTGCGCCGGACGTCGATCCCGTCGGGGCCGACGACGGCGATGCCGGCCGAGTCGTAGCCGCGGTACTCGAGGCGACGGAGGCCGTCGAGCACGACCGGGACGACATCCTGATGGCCGACGTATCCGATGATGCCGCACATGGCGTGATCCCTTCCCTACTCTCCCGCGCGTCGTTTGCGGGCCCAGCCGTCCTTGTTCTCCTGGCGGCTTCGGGCGATGCCGAGGCCTTCGTCCGGGACGTCCTTCGTGATCGACGAGCCGGCCGCCACGAACGCGCCGCGACCGACGGTCACCGGCGCCACCAGCTGCGAGTCACTGCCGATGAAGGCGCCGTCGCCGATGACGGTCTGGTGCTTGTGCGTCCCGTCGTAGTTGCAGGTGATCACACCGGCACCGACGTTGACGTCCTCACCAATCGTGGCGTCGCCCAGATACGTCAGGTGGCTCGCCTTGGACTTGCGGCCGAGACGTGTCTTCTTCAGCTCGACGAAGTTGCCGATGCGGGCATCCTCGCCGACCACACTGCCCGGGCGGATGTGCGCGAACGGGCCGAGCTGGGCCTGGGCGTGCACGTGCGAGTCGGTGATGACGCAGTAGTTGAGCACCACGACGTGGTCCTCGAGCGTGGCGTCGACGAGGCGGCAGCCGGCGTGAATCTCGCAGGCTGCGCCGATGCGGGTGCGGCCTTCGAGGTAGACGTTGGGGTGCAGCACCGTGTCGTGGCCCACCTCGACATCCGGGCCGACGTAGGTCGTCGCCGGGTCGATGATGGTGACCCCGGCAGACATCAGTTCCTCGCACTTGGCTTGTCGCATGATGGCGCTGGCCTCGGCCAGTTCGGTCTGGCTGTTGATGCCGCGGACCTCGTGCGGCACCTTCGCGGTGATGGTGTCGATCTCGTGGCCGAGTCGTCGAAGGGCGGCCACGAACTCGCCGAGCGACCGCTCGCGCTCGACGTTGTCCCACGAAAACGCCGCCAGCCCCTCACGCAGGGCGGCGGGCGTGCAGGCGAAGACCCCGCTCGTGCACTCCCGGATGGCGCGCTGGGGCTTGGAGGCCTCCTTCTCGGAGATGAGGCCGACCACGTCCCCGCCGTCGCTGCGCAGCACCCGCATCAGGCCGTACGGCCGGTCGGCAACGGCGGCCACGACCGTGAGGACGGACGTCGCCTGGGCGCGGTGGGCCAGCAGCGCCCTCAGCGTCTCGGCCCCGAGCATGGGGACGTCCGCCGGGAACACCAGCACCGTCCCATCGTCCTGGCTGGCGAAGTCCGGGTCTTCGGCGAGGGCGGTCAGGGCATGGACCGGGCCGAGGAGCGGCGCCTTGGTCAGCACGCGAACATCACGGCCGCCGATGAGGGTCGTGACAGAATTTGCCGAATAACCTAGAATCGCGCTCGTTCGATCTGGTGCCAGGGAGGCGACCGAGCGGAAGACCCACTCGAGGAGGGGGCGACCCGCCAGGGGCAGCAGCACCTTGGGGGTGCGCGTGCCCATCCGGAGGCCTCGACCCCCGGCCAGGATGACGACGTGCAGCGAAGGGGCCTCGGTCACGACGGCTCCGCGCTCTGCTTGCGTCGTTCGAGGGCGTCGAACACATCCCGGGTGCGCACGTGGAACCGTCTGGCCACTTCGCTCATCGCCGCTCGCCGTTCGAAGGTGCCATTTTCGGTTATTCGGTCGAATTCACTGACCAGGTCAGTTTCTCCGACCTGAACGGTCGCGTCAGCGACATCAGGCACCTCGATGACACACGTGAACTCGCCCACGGGGTCCACGACCGCCCCGTGGGCGACCACCTCGGCGAGCGGCCCTCGGATCAGTTCCTCGTGCTTCTTCGTAATCTCGCGACAGACGGCGACTCGTCGCGTCGGGCCCGTCGACTCCAGCAGGACTTCGAGCGTCTGACGGATGCGATGGGGGGCTTCGAAGAAGACCACGGGATGTCGGTACGCGGCGGCTTCCTCGCACCAGCGCCGACGCGGCCCCATCTTTACAGGCGGAAACCCTAAAAACGTGAACTGGCTCGACGGCACACCGCTCATCGTCAGGGCCGCCAGCACCGCGCTGGCGCCGGGCACCGGCTCCACGGCGATGCCCTCGTCCAGGGCCGCACGAATCAGATGATCACCGGGGTCGGACAGGAGGGGCGTGCCTGCGTCGGTCACGAGCGCGACGGGCTCGCCGGCTCTGAGGCGCTCCAGCAGGGCTGGCAGGCGAGCCACCTCGTTGTGGGCGTGGAGGCTCACCATGGGCGTCTCGATTCCGGCGTGCGCGAGCAGGCGGGACGTCCGACGCGTATCCTCGGCGGCAATCACGCGCACCTCGCGCAGGACCCGCAGCGCGCGCACCGTGATGTCCTCCAGGTTGCCGATGGGGGTCGCCACGACGTACAAACGTCCAGGCGCCGGCCGGGGGAACACGGAAGGTATTGTACATTGGGAGATTGGGCCGCGCCGGCCCTTCGGCCAACCACCCTGTCCGTGCGAGCGCATGCGATCTGCTGAGACACTTCCGCACTTTGCGGCTGACTACCTGGCCTGGCGCCACGAGGTGCAACCGACTGCGGCCACCTTCGACGGCGTGCACGTCCACGACGACCTGCTCGAGGACTTCAGCCGGGCCGCGATCGATCGTCAGATCCGCGACCTGAACGGCTTCGCCCGTCGTCTGGCCTCGATGTCGTCGGACGCCATCCCGGCCGCCGACCGCGCCGATCACTCGGCGCTGATGGCCAATGCCCAGGCGCGTCTGCACGAGCTCGAGGTCATCCGCACCTGGGAACGCGACCCGCAGCTCTACGCCGACACGATCGCCACCAGCCTGGCCGCGCAGGCCATCTTCACCTATGCCCCGGCACCCGAACGGGCGCGTCGCCTGCTCTCCAAGCTGCGCCAGGTCACGGGCGTCCTCGACGCCGCCCGCACCAACGTCCGGGAACCGGCCGGCATCTTCATCAAGACCGCGGCCGAGACCCTGCGCGGCGTGGTCAGCTTCCTGAACCGCGATCTGCCCCGCGCCCTGCGCGAGGTCGACGACCTCTCCCTCCTCGCCGATCTGGACGATGCGACGACGATGGCGCGGGACGCGATCGAGCGCTATGTGCGCGACCTCGAGGAGGAGCAGGCGCCGCGGGCCAAGGCCACCTTCCGCATCGGCAAGGACAAGATCGAGCAGAAGCTGAAGCTCGAGGACGGCGTGACGCTCGACACCGACGCGCTGCTCCGCATCGCCGAGCGCGAACTCTCGGCGACGCGCGAGCGGTTCGCCGCAGTGGCCGGCAAGGTGGGCAAGGGCGCGGCCGATCAGGTGTGGGCGAAGGTGAAGGCCACGCACGTCGAGCCCGGGGGCCTGGTCACGCGGGTTCGCGAGCAGTGCGCCTCGCTGTACACCTTCCTGCGCGACTCCGGCATCGTCACCGTCCCGGACGCCGACGCGCTCGTGATCGCGCCGACGCCGCCGTTCTATCGCTGGACGTTTGCCAGCCTCTGGGCGCCCGGCCCCCTCGAGGCGCGCCCGCAGCGCTCGTTCTACTACATCACCGACGTCGATCAGAACTGGCCGCAGGAGCGTCAGGACGAGCACCTGCGCGACATGAACGACGCCGTGCTCTGGTCGATCTCGATGCACGAGGCGCTGCCCGGGCACTTCCTCCACTTCGAGCACCTGCGCAAGGTCGCCTCCCCGTGGCGCAAGGCCATGGTCGTGGCCCCGGTGTCGGTGCTCGAGGGATGGGCCCACTACGCCGAGCACGTCGTGGTGGAGCAGGGCTTCGCGAAGAAGGATCCGGTCATCGAACTCGGGCAACTGGCCGAGACGCTGGTCCGTCTCTGCCGGCTCGTCGTCGGCCTGCGCCTGCATGCCGAGGACCTGTCGGTCGAGCAGGGCGTGCGGTTCTTCCGCGAGGAGGCGATGCTCGAAGAGGGCAGTGCCCGCCGCGAGGCCGAGCGTGGCGCGTTCGACCCGGGCTACGTGATCTACGCCCTGGGCAAGCTGATGCTGCTCAAGCTGCGCAAGGACGTCGAGGCCCACCAGGGCGCCGGGTTCGACCTGCGTCGCTTCCACGACGATTTCCTCGGGCAGGGCCTGCTGCCGTTCAACGTCCTCCGCCAGCAGATGCTCGGCGAGGCCAACGACGGCGTCGTCCTGGCCTGAGTCGAGCCATCCCTGTCAACGCGATCCACGTGTGAGAGTCAGACCCGATGCCACTCTACGAGTACGAATGTGACAACTGCGGCCACCGCTTCGAGGTGATCCAGAAGTTCTCCGACAGCCCCATCACCGAGTGCCCCAAGTGCCAGGGCTCGGTGCACAAGCTGTTCTCGTCACCAGCGATCCAGTTCAAGGGGTCGGGCTGGTACATCACCGACTACGCCAAGAAGAGCGGCACGGCGGCCGGATCGAGCAAGAGCGAGGGCTCCGGCGACAAGAGCGAGAAGTCGGGCGACTCGGCCAGCGGGAGCAGCAGCTCGGGTGACGGTGGCGCCAAGGCGGACACGGCCACCAAGACGACGACCCCCTCGTCGTAGGTCGACAGGCGCGGCGGTCCAACCTGCCGCGCCTCGTCAGCGGTATCGCGCCGGATCCTCGCCGAGCAGCGTCCGCAGATATGCGCCGAGCGGCTCCCGCAGTTCGCCGCGCTGCATCGCGAAGTACATCGACGCCTTCAGGAAGCCCAGCATCGTGCCCGTGTCGTGCCGGGTGCCACGCACCTCGTACGCATAGAGGGGACGTTGGCGGAGCAGTTCCCGCAGTCCGCTGGTGAGCTGGATCTCGCCGGTGCGGTCCTCGCGCACGCCGGCCAGTACCGCGAAGATGTCGGGCGTGAGGACGTAGCGACCCATGATCGCGAGGTCGGACGGCGCCTGATCGCGCGACGGCTTCTCGACCAGGTCGGTGATGCGATGGACGCCATCGCCGAGCGGCTCGGCGCGGACGACGCCATACCGGCTGATCTGATCCAGCGGCACCCGCTCGACGGCGACCACCGGGCCCTGCACCCGATCGAAGACGTCGATGAGCTGGCGAATCGCCGGCGGGTCGGCATCGATGACGTCGTCGGCCAGCACCACGGCGAAGGGCTGGTCGCCGACGAGGTCGCGGGTGATGCAGACGGCGTGACCCAGACCGAGGGGCGGGCCCTGCCGCACGGCGCCGATCCGGGCCAGCGACGACACGTGCCGGACGGCCGCGAGCTGATCGAGCTTGCCGCGCTCCTCGAGGAAGGTCTCGAGCTCGACGTCGATGTCGAAGTGGTCGATCATCGCCGTCTTGCCGCGCGCGGTGACCATGACGATCTGGTCGATGCCGGCCGCCACGGCCTCTTCCACGGCGTACTGGATGATCGGTTTGTCGACGAGCGGCAGCATCTCCTTCGGCATCGTCTTGGTGGCCGGCAGGAACCGGGTGCCAAGGCCTGCCGCCGGAAACACGGCTGTTCTGACGCTGAGTGTCACGCAGAGCCCTTTCCCGCGCAGGAGCGCGCCTGCACGGTAGCACAGGGCCTTCCAGCCACGATGCCGCGGCACCACGCGTGCCCGTGGTCGCGCGGAATCCGTACAATGAGCGCCAGCATGCTCGACACCGCCCAACTGAGGGATGCCTTCGACGAGACCCGCCGCCGCCTCCAGACGCGAGGTCCCGGCGCCGACGCCGTGCTCGACCGCCTGCAGGACCTCGACCGCCTGCGGCGCGATCTGCTGCCACGCGTCGAAGGGCTCAAGGCGGATCGCAATCGCCTCGGCGAGCAGGTCGCCAGGGCGAAGCGGGCCGGCGAGGACGCCACCGCGCTGCTGGCGGAGAGCAAGCAGCGGGCCGACGAAATCAAGGCGCTCGATGCCCAGCTCGCCGAGTTGGAGGACGAGCGTACCCCGCTCTTGATGGCGCTGCCCAATACACCGCACGCCAGCGTGCCCGAGGGGCGCAGCGCGGACGACAACGTCGAGGTCAGGCGATGGGGCACGCCACGCACGTTCACGTTCGAGCCCAGGGCGCACTGGGACCTCGGCCCGGCGCTCGGCATCATCGACTTCGAACGCGCCGCGCGCATGTCCGGCGCCAGGTTCGCCGTGCTGATGAAGGAGGGCGCCCGCCTGTCCCGCGCCCTCATCAGCTTCATGCTCGACCTCCACACCCGCGAACACGGCTACACCGAGGTGGAGCCGCCGTACCTGGTCAACCACACCGCGCTCGAAGGCACGGGCAACCTGCCGAAGTTCGAACAGGACCTGTTCAAGATCGCGGGGGAGTGGGACCTGTTCCTGATCCCCACGGCCGAGGTGCCGCTGACCAACCTGCACCGCGAGGAAACGCTCGAGGCCGCCGACCTGCCGCGCCGCTACACCGCGTATACGCCCTGCTTCCGGAGCGAGGCGGGCAGCTACGGCGCCGACGTCCGCGGCCTCATCCGACAGCATCAGTTCGCCAAGGTGGAGCTGATGACGTTCGCGGCCCCCGACCAGTCGTTCGACGAACTCGAGCGCCTGACCGCCTGCGCCGAGAAGGTGCTGCAACTCCTCGAGCTGCCGCACCGGACGATGCTGCTGTGCACCGGGGACATGGGGTTCGCCTCGGCCAAGACGTACGACATCGAGGTGTGGCTCCCGGCCCAGGGCTCCTATCGCGAGATCTCGTCCTGCAGCAACACGGAGGCCTTCCAGGCGCGCCGGGCCGGCATCCGGTACCGCCCCGCGGGCGGCGGCAAGCTGACGCATGCGCACACGCTGAACGGATCCGGCCTCGCGGTCGGCCGCACGCTGATCGCGATCATGGAGAACTACCAGGAGGCGGATGGCAGCATCCGCATCCCCGAGGTGCTGGTGCCCTACATGGGCGGCGTGACGCGCATCGGGTAGGCGACACGGCCCAGCCGCCCGCCGGAACGGCGGCGGGGATGGGAGGGCCGGCTCGCCGAGCCGGCAGGCACCGGGTCATCTGCATGTGGTGATGCGTGGCGAGTGGATGCGCGTGGGCGCCCGCTGGATACTCGGGGGGATCCGCCTGTCCTCTCGGTCCCGAACCACCTGGCGCGCTCCACCTGGGGCGAGGTCCCTGCGGTCCGTCCGGGTCTGACCAGAACGGCATGGGCGACACCCAGGAGGCCGCATGTCCACGATCACGCCACAACAACACCCTGCGCTCGCGGCGCACCCGTACAAGGCCCGCTACGGCAACTTCATCGGCGGCCGGTGGGTCGACCCGATCAACGGGCGCTACTTCGAGAACGTCTCGCCGATCACGGGCAAGCCGCTGTGCGAGGTGCCGCGGAGCGACAAGGACGACATCGAGCTCGCGCTCGACGCGGCGCACGCGGCCCGCGCCGCCTGGGGCCGCACCAGCGTGACCGAGCGGGCGATCATCCTCAACAAGATCGCCCAGCGCATGGAGGACGCCCTCCCCCAGCTCGCCCTCGCCGAGACCTGGGACAACGGCAAGCCGATTCGCGAGACGACGGCCGCCGACCTTCCGCTCGCCATCGATCACTTCCGCTACTTCGCCGGCGTCATCCGTGCCCAGGAGGGCACGATGGGCGAGCTCGATGCCGACACGGTGTCGTACCAGTTCCTCGAACCGCTCGGCGTGGTCGGCCAGATCATCCCGTGGAACTTCCCGCTGCTGATGGCCACGTGGAAGCTGGCGCCGGCCCTCGCCGCCGGCAACTGCGTGGTGCTGAAACCGGCGGAGCAGACCCCGGCCAGCATCCTCGTCTGGGCCGAACTGGTGGCCGACCTTCTCCCGCCCGGCGTCCTCAACATCGTCAACGGCTTCGGCCTGGAAGCGGGCAAGCCCCTGGCGTCGAGCCCGCGCATCGCCAAGATCGCGTTCACCGGCGAGACCACGACGGGCCGGCTGATCATGCAGTACGCCAGCCAGAACATCATCCCGGTCACGCTCGAACTCGGCGGCAAGTCGCCGAACCTGTTCTTCGCCGACGTCCTGGCCGCAGACGACGACTTCTTCGACAAGGCGATCGAGGGCTTCGTGCTGTTCGCGTTGAACCAGGGTGAGGTCTGCACGTGTCCGAGCCGGGCCCTGATCCAGGAGTCGATCTACGACCGCTTCATGGAGCGCGCGCTGAAGCGCGTCGCCGCCATCACGCAGGGCAGTCCGCTCGATCCGACGACCATGGTCGGCGCGCAGGCGTCGAGTGAACAGCTCGAGAAGATCCTCAGCTACATCGACATCGGCAAGCAGGAGGGGGCCGAGGTACTGATCGGGGGCGCCCGCAAGGAGCAGCCCGGTGAACTCGCCGGCGGGTTCTACATGCAGCCGACGGTCTTCCGCGGCCACAACAAGATGCGGGTCTTCCAGGAGGAGATCTTCGGGCCCGTGGTCTCGGTCACCACGTTCAAGGACCATGACGACGCCCTCGCGATCGCCAACGACACGCTGTACGGGCTGGGCGCCGGGGTGTGGAGCCGCGATGCCAACACCTGCTACCGCATGGGCCGCGGCATCCAGGCGGGGCGTGTCTGGACCAACTGCTACCACGCGTACCCGGCGCACGCCGCGTTCGGCGGCTACAAGGCGTCTGGCATCGGCCGCGAGAACCACAAGATGATGCTGTCGCACTACCAGCAGACCAAGAACCTGCTCGTGAGCTACAGCCCGAAGAAACTCGGCTTCTTCTGATGACCATGCCTGTGGCCCGCGTCACCGCGACGGCCGCGGCCGAGGAGCTCGTGCGCACGCTGCAGGCCGAGCATGGTGCGCTCCTGTTCCACCAGTCCGGTGGCTGCTGCGACGGGTCCTCGCCGATGTGCTATCCGCAGTCCGACTTCATGGTGGGCGACAGTGACGTGCGCCTCGGCGACATCGCCGGGGCGCCGTTCTACATGAGCCGTGCCCAGTTCGAGTACTGGCAGCACACGCACCTCATCATCGACGTCGTCCCCGGCCGCGGCGGCATGTTCTCGCTCGAGAACGGTCGGGAGCTGCGTTTTCTGACTCGATCGCGGCTGTTCACGCCGGAGGAGGCCGCCAACCTGGCCCCTCTCTCGTAGCGATGGACTCGCCGGCCCAACACTCAGCGCCGACCTGGTGCAGGATCAGGGGGACGTCATGAGCGAGCATCCCCCCCTTCCGGACCTGCGCAAGAACTACGAACTCGGCACCCTCGAGGACCACGACGTTCACGGCGAGCCGTTGCTGCAGTTCCGCGACTGGCTGTCGGCGGCCCTGGCCGCCGGCATCCCCGAGCCCAACGCGATGACGCTCGCCACGGTCGGCGCCGATGGCCGCCCCTCGTGCCGACCGGTCCTGATCAAGGACTACGACGATCGCGGCATCGTCTTCTACACCAACTACGACAGCCGCAAGGGGCGCGAACTCGCCGCGCACCCATTCGCCGCCCTGCAGTTCCACTGGGTGGAGCAGGAGCGCGTCGTCCGCATCGAGGGCCGCGTGGAGAAGGTGTCGGCCGAGGAATCTGACGCCTACTACGTCACGCGCCCGCTGGGCAGCCGCATCGGCGCGTGGGCGTCGCCGCAGAGTCAGGTCATTGCCGGCCGCGGCACGATCGTCGCCCGCGCGGCCGAGTACGGCCTCACGCTGGGGCTGCATCCCCCGCGTCCTCCGCACTGGGGAGGCTATCGCCTCGCGCCCGATTACTGGGAGTTCTGGCAGGGCCGTGCCTCGCGCCTGCACGACCGCATCGCCTATCGCCTGCAGCCCGATGGCTCCTGGCTGCGTGAGCGCCTTGCACCATGACCTCACCCGACCTTCCCGAAGTCTGGCTGCGCGGCCCCGTCGAGGGCTACGCCGCCGAACTGCAACCCGTCGTCCATGCGCTGCTGCAGGTGCGTGAAGAGGTCGAACGGCACGCCGCCGACCTCACGCCCGAGGAACTCTGGGCGCAACCGGGTGGCGCCGGCTCCATCGGCTTCCACCTGCGACACATCGCCGGCAGCCTCGATCGTCTGCTCACGTATGCGCGCGGCGACGCCCTCACGCCGGCGCAAGTGGTGTGGCTGAAGACCGAAGCCGAGCCGGGCCTGCCTGTGGCGACGGCCGACGAGACGGTCGCGCTCGCACAGGCCGGTATCGATCGCGCGCTCGAAGAGGTGAGGGGGCTCGACATCGCAACCTGGCTGGCCGCGCGCGCCGTCGGCCGCGCGCGCCTGCCGACCACGGTCATCGGCCTCGTCTTCCACGCCGCGGAGCACGCCAGCCGTCACGCGGGACAGATCGCGACGACGCGTAAGGTCGTGCGGGGCTAGGACCGCTCGAGTCGCGCAAGGAGCGGCTCGATGGCGTCGATGAGTGGGGCCGGCGACACGGGAGTGCCGCCGTCATGCCACATGTGCTCGAACTCGGCGATCTCGAGTCCCACCACCTCGCCCTCGGCGAGAGCCTCGCACGTGGCGCGCAACTGCTCGAACGTCAGGCCGTCGTCGGCCACGTAGTCGGTGGGCACGAGGTCGGGATCGAGGACGTCGCAGTCCAGGTGCACGTAGACCGGACGTCCGTCGATGGCCTCGCGCAGCGCGTCGACGACGTTGGCGTCTGCCTTGACGACCTGCACGTGGTGGGTGTCGATCACGTGCTGTTCCGTGGGATCCACGTCGCGAGTGCCGACCAGGACGACGTGCGACAGATCGTGGCCGGTGCCCAGCCCTGCGTGCCACAGCCCGGCCGCACCCGCCAGCGCCATCCCTCCGAGATATCCACTCGGCGTCGTGAGCGGCGTGTTGAGGTCGGCGTGCGCGTCGAACCACACGACGCAGGCGCGTGGGTGGTGACGAGCGATCACGGGCAGCGTGGCGAGGGCGGCGGCGCAGCGGGTGAGTGCGGTGACGGGCCGACGTCCCGCCGCCGCGGCGGCCTCCACG
This sequence comes from Luteitalea sp., assembly GCF_022842525.1. Classification (NCBI taxonomy): domain Bacteria; kingdom Pseudomonadati; phylum Acidobacteriota; class Vicinamibacteria; order Vicinamibacterales; family Vicinamibacteraceae; genus Luteitalea; species Luteitalea sp. The sequence continues at coordinate 77,133 of NZ_JALHPM010000001.1, read as the reverse complement.
GCCTCGGCCAGCAGTCGCAGCTCGCCGCGCGCGGCGTCCAGTTCGACATCCCAGTGCGTGTTCAGGATGGGCGCCGCCTCTGCCACGACGGTTGGCGCGATGCCGAAACGCGCCTCGAGGGCCTCACCGATCGCACGGGCCCCGGCGATGGCGCGCGTGTTGTGATCGCCCGCCAGGCCCTGATAGACAGTCACCGCGACGGGACTCATCGCGGCAGGGGCGTGGCACGCCCGTCGTCGTCGGGGGCAGGCGAGGCGAGGGATGTGGGCTCGAGGAACTGTCGTTCGATGGCCTCGCGCACGGCCTGCGAGATGGTGAGGCGTTCGAGGCGGATCGGGGCGCCGAGGCGCGACACGGTGTGGCGGCTCGAGACCGCAGGTGGGCGAGTGCTGGGCTGATCGGTACTGGTCACGTCGTGACGGGCCTCGTGTGGCGTCAAGCGTACCGCTCGGCCACATACCGCGCAACGCCGACTGCGGCGCGAAGAATCAGGTCCTGTCGGGACTCGGTGAAGAAGCCTGGCTCGCGCGCGTCGAGGTACAGGATGCCCTCGATGCGGGTCCCCGAGGCCAGGGGCACGGCCATCCAGCTCATGGACGCCGGGTCGACCCGGCGAGCCTGCGGCTCCGAGTACGCCCACTGCTCGACGAGGTCGCGGACGTAGGCCTCGTAGTCGCCGTCCTGGCGCTGCGCGTGGTAGGCGTCGCCGGTGCGATAGACATGACCCGCGATGCCGCAGTGCACGGGAAGGCGACGGCCGGACGTGCGGCCCCCGCGGGTGTCGCCGACATAGTCGAGCACCTGCACGAGTTCGCGATGGTCGGCGCTCGGCACGTGCACCGTCAGGCGCAGCCCGGTGCGCACCACCTCGCCGGGACGGTCGGTCTCGACCAGCAGGGCATGCAGGGTCATCAGGCAGCCCCGCAGTTCATGCAGCGACTCGCGCCCGGCCTGCTTCGTCCAGGCCACCACGGCGCGCGTGATGGTGAAGACGCAGGTCAGCACCGCGCAGCTTCCGGCAATCCACGCCGCGCCGGCGCGGCCCGACTCGGCCAGCGTCGCCACGCCGGTGGTGCCCGCCACCAGTGCCGTGAGCGCGATCAGGACGTCCCAGGTCTGGCTGGCGTGGAGGGCTCTGCGCAGCCAGCGCTCGCGGACGGGGATGGCCATGGTCGTCGGCGAGAGGACGCGCGGGCGTCGTCGAGTCTGACGATTCGGCGTGGAGACCCGAACTCGCGGTCGGCTACACTCGGGAGCGGAGGGATGGCCGAGTGGTTTAAGGCTGCGGTCTTGAAAACCGCCGTACGGGAAACTGTACCGTGGGTTCGAATCCCACTCCCTCCGCCAGCCTCGCAACGCTCGGCTGGCGTCGGTCGTGGGCTCCTGGCACGACAGGTCAGGCGACCTGTCGTCCGAATCCCACTCCTCACCCTTCATTCCTGAACTCTGAGCGGCAGCGAAGGGCGCCTGCATCCCGGTTGACATTAGCAGGGCTTATTCGGCCCCTTGCTGCGCTCGCGTGGCGTTATACTTCCGCCGTGGGACACACGCTTCTCCAAAAGGTCTGGGACCAGCATTCGGTGCGGACGCTCCCGACGGGGCAGACGCAACTCTTCATCGGACTGCACCTGGTGCACGAGGTGACGACGCCGCAGGCGTTCGATGACCTGCGTCGGCGGGGCTGGCCGGTGCGGTTTCCGGAGCGCACCTTCGCCACCGTCGATCACATCGTGCCGACCGGCAGCCTCGCGCGGCCGTTCCAGGACACGATGGCCGAGGCCATGCTCGCGGCGCTCGAGCGCAACTGCCGCGACTTCGGCGTGCCGCTCTACGACCACTCGACGGGTCGGCAGGGCATTGTCCATGTGATCGGCCCGGAACTCGGGCTCACCCAGCCGGGGATGACGATTGCGTGCGGCGACAGCCACACGTCCACGCACGGGGCCTTCGGTGCCGTCGCGTTCGGCATCGGCACCTCGCAGGTGCGCGACGTGCTCGCGAGCCAGTGCCTGGCCATGGAGCCGCTCAAGGTGCGGCGCATCCGCGTCGAGGGCGCGCTGCAGCGCGGCGTCTACGCCAAGGACGTGATCCTCAAGATCATCCAGGTGCTCGGCGTGAAGGGCGGCGTCGGCTACGCCTACGAGTACGCCGGGTCCGCCGTCGACGCGATGTCGATGGACGAGCGCATGACCATGTGCAACATGTCCATCGAGGGTGGCGCGCGCGTCGGGTACGTGAATCCTGACGAGACGACGTTCGCCTACATGGAGGGGCGTCCGTTTGCGCCCCAGGGCGAGGCCTTCGACCGTGCCAAGGGCTGGTGGCGCTCGATCGCCAGCGACGCCGACGCGCGCTACGACGACGATGTCGAGTTGCGGGCCGACACGTTGAGTCCGGTCGTCACGTGGGGGTTGCACCCCGGCCAGTCGGTGGGTGTCGACGAGCGTGTGCCGACGGTGGGGGAGGTGGCGGCCGAAGATCGGCCGCTGGTCGAGGAGGCGCTGCAGTTCATGGGCTTCGCGCCTGGCCAGGCCATCGAGGGCACGCCGATCGACGTCGCGTTCGTCGGCTCGTGCACCAACTCGCGGCTGTCCGATCTGCGCGAGGCCGCCCGCTTCGTGCGCGGGCAGAAGGTCGCCAAGTCCGTCCGCGCGATGGTCGTCCCGGGATCCCAGGCGGTGCGTGCGCAGGCCGAAGCCGAGGGCCTGCACGAAGTCTTCATCGACGCCGGCTTCGACTGGCGCGGCTCGGGGTGTTCGATGTGCCTCGGCATGAACCCGGACAAGCTGCAGGGCCGCGAGATCAGTGCCTCGTCGTCCAATCGCAACTTCAAGGGACGGCAGGGCAGCCCGACGGGCCGCACGCTGCTCATGAGCCCGGCGATGGTCGCGGCGGCGGCGGTCGCCGGCCAGGTCGTGGACATTCGCAAGTTCGAGCCGGCCGCGATCGACGCGTCGCTCGTGGGAGGTCGCGCATGAGCGCCGTCGTCCGCATCGCACGCGTCGAAGGGCGGGTGATTCCGCTGCGTGGTCTCGACATCGACACCGATCGCATCATCCCGGCGCGATTCCTGCGCGTGATCACCTTCGAGGGCCTCGAGCAGCACGTCTTCGAGGACGACATCGCCTCGCGCGCCGAGAAGGGCGACCCGCATCCCTTCGCGCAGGAACGCTACGCCGGCGCCCGCATCCTGGTGGTCAACCGCAATTTCGGCTGCGGCTCGTCGCGCGAGCATGCGCCCCAGGCGCTGCAGCGCTGGGGCATCGCGGCGGTCGTCGGCGAGTCGTTCTCCGAGATCTTCTTCGGCAACAGCATCGCCATCGGCCTGCCGTGCGTCACCGCGTCGGCCGACGACCTCGAATGGCTGCAGGCGAGGGCCGAAGCGGACCCGACCGCAACAGCCACCCTCGACCTCACGACTACCACCCTGCAGGCGGGAGACCGTCGCATCGCCATCTCGGCGCCAGCGTCGGCCATCGAGGCCTTCGTCACCGGCGCCTGGGATGCCACGGGCTTGCTGCTCGAGGACGCGGCGGCCGTCAAGGCGACGGCGGCCCGGCTGCCATACGTCAGCGGATTCTGACGCATCGTGGCGCGTGCGTATCCGCCCGAGGTCTCGGCGCGGCTGACCAGCCGCTGGAACGACGGCGGACCCTCGGTGGTCCGCCTGCCCGCCCCGCGCGCCCTGCACGAGATCATCGAGACCGCCTACCACGCCAGCTTTCTGCACGAGGAAGCGCGATCCCTGCGCTTCCGCCTGCTCGTCGCCTCCCCGGCGGCCCTGCAGGCCTGCATGCCCGCCTCCGCGCAGCTCCAGATTCTCGAGTTCGACCCCTCGCGCCGGCTCTCCGATGACGAACTGCGTCGGCTCGCCCCGGCCGCCGACTTCGAGCGCACCCTGATTGGCGTGCACGCCGAAGGGGAGGGCGCCCCGTTCATCTGGGGGCTCGCCTCGTCGGGCGTGCAGTGGCTGCGCCGGCTGCAGAGCGGGCGGCACGACGGCGACGAACCGCTGCCGGACGCCCTCGTGTTGCACGTCCTGTCGCCGGGCCAGGTGCTGATTGCGCGCGGATCCACGCCGCTGGTCGAACTGCACGCCGGCCGCCTCCGCGAGAGTGGCCATGACGTGTTCCGGTCGGTGTGGATGCCGCGGCTGTTCGCCCCCGTGCGGGCCGAGGTGATGCGTGGCGTCGACGACGCCCTCGCTGCCGCGGCGCGCCCGACGGTGAGCGATGACGTCGTGGGTGCGGTGGCGCAGCACCTCATGCGCCGCGCGCTCGGCGCCATCCGCCGCGCACGTCATGGCGGCACGTTGTTGAGCGTGCCGTCCGACGATGTGGGCGACCTCGTCGTGCCCGGCGTCACGCTGAAGTACCGCTTCGCCGACCACGACACGCGCCGCCGGTTCCGCCACCTGATTCTCTCGATCGTCGCCACCTTGCAGGACGAGGCGGCGCGTCACGGCATCGCGCACGTGGACTGGGCGTTCTACCAGCAGCGCGAGGATGCCGAGCTTCGGCGTCTCGAAGAGGCGGTCGTCGAACTCGCGCAGCTGGTGGCGTCGCTGGCCGCCGTGGACGGCGCCGTCGTCATGAACCGGCGCTTCGAGCTGCTCGGGTTCGGCGGCGAGATCACGGTGGCCGACGCCGTGCCGCAGATCCGCCGCGCGGTGGACCTCGAGGCGACCCAGACGACGCCGGAGATGGTGGACGGGGTAGGGACGCGGCACCGGTCCGTGTACCGGCTCTGCCACGCCCATCCCGGCACACTCGGGTTCGTCGTCTCCCAGGACGGCGGCATCACCGTCGTCCACGCCCGCGACGGCCAGGTGATCTGCTGGGACCAGCAGACGTTCGGGTTGTAGTTTCTGGGGCCCCTGAGCCCTGAGCCTTGAGCCTACTCGACCGGTGTGATGTCCCTGGCGACGTCCTTCTCGAACTTGCGCGCGACCTCGATGAACGCGAGGGCCGCGTGCGAGAGCTGCGCCTGTTCCGGATAGACCAGCCGCAGGTGGCGGGGCAGGCGAACCTGCGCGACCGGCACGGCCGCCAGACGACCACTCGTGATCTCGGCGATGGCGCACCGGCGGGGCAGCAGCGCCACGCCCAGGTCCATCTCCACGGCGCGCTTGATGCCATCCAGGCTCGGCAGGGCGAGAGTGATGTTGAGCTGCTCGTGACGCTGCTCGAAGAGGCGGAGCACGCGCTCGCGGGCCGGTGAGGCCTCGTTGTGCGCGATGACGTTCTGGCGGCCGAACTCGGCCATCGTCACCTGGGTCCGGCCGGCCAGCGGGTGCCCGGGCGAGGCCAGCATGACGAGCTCGTCGTCGCCGATCAGCACGGACGCCAGGCCCTTCTCGGCCGGCGGAAAGCTCAGCACGCCGACGTCGAGACTGCGCTGGAGCACTTCGACGCCGATCTGGCGGCTGGGCACGCGCCTGATGTCGACCTGCACCCGTGGGTGGGCCGCGCGAAACTGCTCGACCACCGGCAGCACGACGTGGACCGCGGCCTCGTTGGCGCCCACGAGCACGCGACCGCGCTGCAGGTCCCGCAGCTCGCGCACGGCGCTGTCGGCCTCCTCGGCCAGGCGCATCAGGCGCTGGGCGTAGTCGAGCAGCACCCGGCCGGCCTCGGTCAGCTTGCCATCCTTGGCGGCGCGGTCGAACAGACGCTCGCCGAGGTGGTCCTCCAGCCGTCGGATCGCCTGGCTCACCGCCGGCTGCGTGCGATGCAGACGCGCGGCCGCCTTCGAGAAGCTGCGCTCCGAGGCGACGGTCAGAAACACCTGTAGTTCAGCGAGATCCATGGATTCACCTGTGGCCGCCAGCGAAGCGGGGCCGCACGTCAGATTATAATTCCAGAAAGATTATAACCTTGACTAACAGGTGGCCATGCGAGGAATGTGGCATGCAGGAGACCTGTCCACATGCCGAACGATGTCCTCGTCTTCGATACGACCCTCCGGGATGGGGAGCAAGCCCCGGGCTTCTCGTTGCGCGTGCCCGAGAAGCTCTCGCTCGCCCGTCGCCTCGAGGCGCTCGGGGTGGACATCATCGAAGCCGGATTTCCGATCGCGTCGGCCGACGATGCCGAGTCGGTGCGGCGGATTGCGCAGGACGTGCAAGGCCCGATCATCGCCGCCCTCGCCCGCTGTACCGCTGCCGACATCGAATGCGCCGGCAAGGCCATCGCCCCCGCCCGCAAGGGACGCATCCACACCTTCATCGCGACCTCGGACCTGCACCTCGAGCGCAAGCTGCGCATCTCGCGCGAGCAGTGCCTCGAGACGGCCGTCAAGGCCATCACCCAGGCGCGGCAGTTCACCGATGACGTCCAGTTCTCGGCCGAGGATGCCACGCGCAGCGACATCCCGTTCCTGACGCAGGTCATCGAGGCGGTCATCGACGCCGGCGCCACGACGATCAACCTGCCGGACACCGTCGGCTACTCGACGCCCGACGAGATCCACGACTACTTCCAGACGATCATCGCCGCCGTCCGCGGCAGCGATCGCGTCGTCTTCAGCACCCACTGCCACGACGACCTCGGGCTGGCCGTCGCCAACAGCATCTCGGCGCTGCACGGCGGTGCGCGTCAGGTGGAGTGCACCATCAACGGCATCGGCGAGCGTGCCGGCAACGCCGCGCTCGAAGAGATCGTGATGATCACGAAGGTGCGCGCCGATCGCGCACCGTTCACCACGCGCATCGACCCGCGCGAACTGTTCGGCGTCAGTCAGCTGCTCACTGAGCTGACCGGCGAAGCCGTGCAGGCCAACAAGGCGATCGTCGGGCGCAATGCGTTCGCGCACGAGTCCGGCATCCACCAGGACGGGATGCTGAAGGACCGCCGGACCTACGAGATCATGTCGCCCGACAGCGTCGGCGTGCCCAAGACCACGCTGGTGCTCGGCAAGCACTCGGGCCGCCATGCCGTGGCGCAGAAGTGCGAGGCGCTCGGCTACGCCTTCAGCAAGCGTGAGCTCGATCAGGTCTATCGCCAGATGATCGCGCTGGCCGACACCCAGAAGCACGTCTCGGACGAGGACCTGGCGGCCATTGCCGCGCAGGTGAAGGCCGAGAACGCCCACGTCGCGACGCCGGTGGGCTACGGGCACGGGGTCTAGGAATTCAGGCTCCCTCCGCTGACATTCATCATTCGGAATGAAGCGCGGGGCCTGCAACGCCACGCCGCCGAGTTAAGGCTGTACACCACGCTGAATTCGGGCTCCCCAGGTCGGCACCGGCGTGGCGAATACCGCGCGTGATGCCGGCAATGTGGCTCAATCCGCAGCATTGCTCTGGCCCCGGCAGATGCGACCCTGTTCGCCCCTCCCTTCATTCTGAATTCTTGATGTCAGCGAAGCCCGCCTGAATGGCTCTTGGCTCGGCAGATCCGACCCGGTTCGCCCCGCGCTGCATTCTGAATTCTGAATGTCAGTGAAACCCGCCTGAATGGCTCTGGCCCCGGCAGATGCGACCCGGTTCGCCCCTCCCTTCATTCTGAATTCTGGTCCTTCCGGGAATGGCGTGGGCAGCTCGGGCCGGCTGCGCGGGCCACTCGGCGGGTGAGCGGCCTGCTCGCCGGCCTTGCGCCGAGGAGAGCGGTGACGTAGAACCGCCGGATGCAGGACACGAAGCTCTTTGAAACGATCCTCGGGTTGCAGGCGCCGTGGCATATCGCGCGGGTGGCGCTGGACACCTCCGGCGAGCGGGTGGATCTCTGGGTCGAGCACGCGGCGGACGCGGCCTGGGTCTGCCCGGCGTGCCAGCAGCCGTGCCCCGGCCACGACCACGCCGAGGAGCGCGTCTGGCGCCACTTGGATACGTGCCAGTACCAGACCTTCCTGCATGCCCGGGTGCCGCGCGTCGACTGTCCCACGCACGGCGTGCGGCAGGTCGGGGTGCCGTGGGCCGCGCCGCGCAGCCGGTTCACGCTGTTGCTCGAGCGGCTCATCATCGACCTCATCACGCAGTGCAGCACGGTGACGGGCGCGTGTCGTATTGCGCGGGTCACGTGGGACGAGGCCTGGGGCGTGATGGACCGCGCGGTGACGCGTGGTCTCCAGCGGCGGACCGCGGCGCCGCGCCGCTATCTGGGCGTCGACGAGAAGGCGTTTCGCAAGGGGCAGCGGTATCACACGATCGTGTGTGACCTCGAGACGGCGACCGTGCAGTACGTCGCGGCGGACCGCACCGCCGCAAGCCTGCAGGGTTGCTACGCACAGCTCACCGCCGAGCAGCGCGAGGCGCTGCAGGCCGTCGCGATGGACATGTGGCCGGCCTACATCCGTGCGACGGTCGATGGCTTGCCCGAGGGCGACACCAAGATCGTGTTCGATCGGTTCCACATCATGCGGGAGATGACGCGTGCCGTGGACACGGTGCGCAAGCAGGAGCATCGCGCCTTGCTGCGCGAGCAGGGCACCTCGCCACTCACGGGCAGCAAGTACCTCTGGCTCTATGGCGAGGAGCGGGTGCCCGCCGATCGCACCGAGGCCTTCGCGGCGCTGCAGACTCAGCACCTGAAAGTCGGCCGCGCCTGGGCCATCAAAGAGCTGTTACGCGACCTCTGGACCTACCGACAGGACGCGGCGGTCCGGCGCTTCTTCTCCCGCTGGTACGGGTGGGCCATCCGCTCACGCCTGGAGCCCGTCAAGCAGGTCGCCCGCATGCTGCGCCGGCATCTCGACGGGGTGCTGCGCTACGTCAAGCACCCGATCACCAACGGGGTCGCCGAAGGCCTCAACAGCAAGATCATGAGCATCAAGCGCAAGGCCGGCGGCTTTCGGAACGCCGAACACTTCACCACCGCCATCTACTTTCACTGCGGCGGCCTGGACCTCTACCCACGCTGATCCCGGAAGAGGCTGAATTCTGAATGTCAGCGAAGCCCGCCTGAATTGCTCTGGCCCCGCAGATCCGACCCTGCCCGCCCCGCGCTGCATTCTGAACCTTGAATGTCAGCGAAGCCCGCCCGAATTGCTCTCACTTCGGCAGATCCGACCCTGCCCGCCCCGCGCTTCATTGTGAATGCCGAATGTCAGTGAAACCCGCCTGAATTCAGTACAGAATCTCCCCATGACTCGCTCGCTCGTGCTGCTACCCGGCGATGGCATCGGCCCTGAGGTCGTCGCTGCCGCCGAGGTCGTCCTCCAGGCCGTCTGTCGCAAGTTCTCCCACCAGGTCGACACTCGCACCTGCACCATCGGGGGCGCCGCGTTGCGCGCCGGTCTGCCGGTCTACCCCGACGACACCCGGGCTGCCTGCACCGCCGGCGACCCGGTACTGCTCGGCGCCGTCGGCGATCCGGCCTTCGACCATCTGCCGCGCGAGCAGAAGATCGAGACCGGCCTGCTGGCGTTGCGGTCCTCGATGGGGGTCTACGCGAACCTGCGGCCCGCGCGTGCCTGGGAAGGGCTCGAGGACGCGACGCCCTTCAAGCCGCAGCGCACGGCCGGCACCGACCTGATCATCGTGCGCGAGCTGCTCGGCGGCCTGTACTTCGGCGAACCCCGCGGCATGGCTGCCGACGGCCAGTCGGCGTTCAACACCATGAAGTACAGCGTCGGCGAAGTGCAGCGCGTCGCGCGCGTCGCGTTCGGCCTGGCGCACTCCCGCTCGAAGCGCCTGCTCTCGGTGGACAAGGCCAATGTCCTCGAGACCTCGCAGCTGTGGCGCAAGACGGTGACGGCGATGGCCGCCGACTACCCCGATGTCGCGCTCGAGCACCAGTACGTCGACGCCTTCGCGATGAACCTGGCGCTCAACCCGACACGCTACGACGTCGTGCTCACCGAGAACCTGTTCGGCGACATCCTCTCGGACGAAGCCGGCGCCGTCAGCGGGTCGCTTGGCCTGCTGCCGTCGGCCAGCCTCGGCGACGGCCAGGCGCTCTACGAGCCCGTCCACGGCTCGGCGCCGACGCTGGCCGGCCGCGACGTCGCCAACCCGGCGGGCGCGATCGGCTCCCTCGCGCTCGTCTTCCGCCACAGCTGGCAGGCCGAAGAGGAAGCCCGCGCCATCGAGTCGGCGCTCGCGCGCACCATCCGCGAGGGCTACCGCACCGCCGACCTCATGACGGCCGGACACACCGGGACGTCCTGCTCGCAGTTCGCCCGCCTCGTCGCGGAACGCCTCTGATGCGACCCGAACCGACGGCCGGCTCGGCGAGCCGGCCCTCCCAGCAACACGTCCGAGACCTCCGTATGCGACTCACACGATCGGTCACCGTCTCCCTCTGGGCCGCCACGCTCGGCGCGGTCCTGCTGACCACGGCGCGCCCGGTCTCCCTCTCCGCGCAGCAGGCCGTGCCGAAGCGCTTCGTGATCGACGCGCACCAGCACTTCCGCGCCACGCCGGACTACATCCCGACCCTGGTGAAGACGTATCGCGCCCGCAACGCGATGGCCTGCGTGCTGACCCGCCTCGAGCATCTCGATGCGGTGGTCGCGGCCGCGAAGGCGCACCCGGACGTCATCATCCCGTACGGACATCTCGACGTCGATCACCCCGCGGCGCTGGCCCACATCGAGACCTTCGCGAAGGCCGGCGTGAAGGGCATCAAGATGCACACGCCGAAGCACAACTGGGACGACTTCGGCTACTTCCCGCTCTACGCGCGCATGCAGGCCCTGGGCATCGTCGCGCTCTTCCACACCGGCATCGTCTCGGGCAACGGCAGCGGCCAGCCCGAGCAGTCGTCGATGGCGCGGATGCGGCCCTCGTTCCTGCACACCATCGCGCGGTCGTTCCCGACGCTGAAGATTCAGGGCGCGCATCTCGGCAACCCCTGGTACGACGAGGCTGCGGAGGCCGCGCGCTGGTCGCCGAACCTGTACTTCGATGTCACCGGCTCGACGCTGCAGAAGAAGCAACACGACCTGACCGTGTTCCGCGACTTCCTGTGGTGGGACGGCCCGGCCGAGCACAGCCCGTCGTCGGCCGTCTACGCCTTCGAGAAGCTGGTGTTCGGCACCGACGAATCGCCGGAGGCGCTGGGCAGCGTGCTCGAGAAGTACGAGGCGATGCTCGAGGCCAACAAGGTGCCCGAGGCCAGCCGCCGCAAGATCTACGGCGAGACGATGGCTCGCCTGCTGGGCATCACGCCACGCTGACGCCAGCCCGACCGTCGTGACGCCGGAGCCGCCACCGGCGTCACAACGCTCGCCATGAGTGTCACCCGCCATCGCGATCTCCGAACCGGGCGATCCGTCTGGTTCCACCGCCGCGGCGTGCCGGTCCCGCACGCCCCACTCACCCGCGACCTGTCCACCGACATCATCGTCGTCGGTGCCGGCATCAGTGGCGCGATGGTCGCCGAATCCCTGGCCGACGCCGGGCGTCGCGTCGTCATCGTCGACCGCCGCCCACCCGTGCTCGGGTCCACGCCAGCCTCCACCGCATTGCTGCAGTACGAGATCGACACGCCGATGACGCACCTGGCGCGTCTCGTCGGCGTGACGCGCGCCGAACGTCTCTGGCGCCGATCGAAGCTGGCGCTGGATGCCCTCGGCGAGCGCGTCCGTCACCTCGGCATCGAGGCGTCGACGCAGACGCGCGGCTCGCTCTACCTCGACGGCAACGTGCTCGACGCGGGCGCCCTGCGGGCCGAGGGCGACGCGCGCCGGCGGGCCGGCTTCGAGGTCGCCTACCTGCCCCCGAGACTCGTCGAGGCGCGGACCGGCATCAGGCGACGGCATGCGCTGCTGGGCCACGGCAACATGACGGCGGACCCGCGACGCCTCGCCGCGGGCTTCCTCAACGCCGCCATCCGACGAGGGGCCCGCATCTGCAGCCCCGTCGTGATCGATGCCGTCGAGGCCGGGCGCTCCGGCGTCGTCGTGGCCACGGCCGAGGGCCCCGTGCTGCGGGCCGCGACCCTGGTCTTCGCCACAGGTTACGAGCTGCCGAAGGGCGTGCCCCGATCGCATCACACCATCGTGTCCACGTATGCCATCGCGACGCGACCGCAGCCGCGAGCGATCTGGCCCGACGGGTCGCTGATCTGGGAGGCCTCCGATCCCTACCTCTACATGAGGCCCGGGCCAGACGGCCGGATCATCTGCGGCGGCGAAGACGAAGACTTCTCCGACGCGACGACCAGAGACGCCCTGCTCGCCGCCAAGACGACGACCATCGAGCGCAAGCTCGCGGCACTGCTGCCCGGCGTCGACGCCCGGGCCGACTATGCCTGGTGCGGCACGTTCGGCGCCTCCGACACCGGCACGCCGTCGATCGGTCCGGTGCCCCGCATGCCGGGCTGCTACGCCGTGCTCGGGTATGGCGGCAACGGGATCACGTTCTCGGCGCTGGCGGCACAACTGCTGCGCAATCAGATCACCGGCGACGGCGACCCCGACAGCGATCTCTTCTCGTTCCGGAGATAGGCTGGTGGCATGCATGCGTACGACCTCATCCTCACGCTGACGGGAGGGCTCGGCGCGGCGCTCGTGCTGGGATACATCACCCAGCGGCTGGGCTTGTCGCCGATCGTCGGCTATCTGCTGGCCGGCACGCTGGTCGGCCCGCACACGCCGGGCTTCGTCGCCGACGCCTCGCTCGCCGAGCAACTGGCCGAGATTGGCGTCATCCTGCTGATGTTCGGGGTCGGCCTGCAGTTCCACGTCGAGGAACTGCTGGCCGTGCGCCGGGTGGCGATTCCGGGGGCCATCGCCCAGAGCGGCGTCGCCACGGTGCTGGGCACCGCCCTCGGGTACGCGCTCGGGTGGGACTGGTCGGCCGGACTGATCTTCGGGATGGCGCTGGCGGTGGCCAGTACGGTCGTGCTGATCCGCGTGCTGGCCGACAACAACGACCTGCACACCCAGGCTGGCCACATCGCCGTCGGCTGGCTGGTCGTCGAGGACCTGTTCACCGTGGTGGCCCTCGTGCTGCTGCCGGCGCTGTTCGGATCGGCGGCGGGGCAGTCGTCGTTGCCGCTCGCCCTGTCGTTGACGGCACTCAAGGTCGCGGGGCTCGTGGCCTTCACCGCCCTCGTCGGGGCGCGGGTCATCCCCTGGCTGCTCGATCATGTGGCGGCCACCAGGTCGCGCGAGCTGTTCACGCTGACCGTGCTGGTGATCGCGCTGGGCATCGCCGTCGGGTCGGCTCTCGTCTTCAGCGTCTCGATGGCGCTCGGCGCCTTCCTCGCCGGGATGGTCGTCGGGCGATCGGACTACAGCCTGCGCGCGGCCTCGGAGGCTCTGCCCATGCGCGACGCGTTCGCCGTCCTGTTCTTCGTCTCCGTCGGCATGCTGCTGGATCCCGAGGCACTGGTCAGCTCATGGCGACTGGTGCTGGGCGCGCTCGCGATCGTCCTCGTGGCCAAACCGCTCGTAGCGCTGCTGTTCGTGTGGCTGCTGCGGTATCCATTCAGGACGGCACTCACGGCCGGCATCGCCCTGGCGCAGATCGGCGAGTTCTCCTTCATCCTCGCCGCGATGGGACGTGATCTCGGCGTCTTCTCGCTGACCGCGACCAACGCGCTGGCCGCAACCGCCATCGTCTCGATCGTGCTCAACCCGGTGGCGTACCGGACGATCCGCCCCATCGAGCGCTGGGTGGCCGCACGCCCGCGCCTGCGTGCGGTGCTCGACCGCACGCCGCGCGAAGAGACGCCCACACCGGCGCGAGGCGAACGCAAGAGCGACCCAACCTATCGCGCCGTTGTCGTCGGCTACGGCCCCACGGGCCGAGCCGTCGTGCGTCTGTTGCGCGACAACGGCATCACCCCCACGGTCATCGATCTCAACATGGAGACCATCCGCAGGCTTCGCGAGGAAGGCGTCGAGGGCGTCTACGGCGACGCCACGCGCGAGGACACCCTGACCGCTGCAGGGGTCGATCGCGCCGGCAGCCTGATTCTGGGATCGGCGGGCATGGCGGAGGGCACAGAGGTGATCCGCCTGGCGCGGACGCTGCAGCCCACCATCCGCGTCCTGGCGAGGGCGGCGTACCTGCGCGACGTTCCGGTGCTGCGGCAGGCCGGTGCCAACGCCGTGTACTCCGGTGAAGGCGAGGTCGCGCTGGCCTTCGTGACGGCCATCCTCGAGGCGCTGGGCGCGACGCCCGATCAGATCGACCGCGAGCAGGCGCGGGCCCGCGAGGAGCTCGCGGGCCCGGTGCCGTCAGGTGCCGGGCATCCAGACGCGTGAGGGGCCGGCCCCCGCCAGCGTCAACATCAACGCGTTCAGCCGGGTGACGAACGCCGCCGTGTCCTCGATCTGCCCGCCCTCGGCCAGCGTCGCCTGGTCGAACAGCACCTGACTCCAGTCGCCGAAGGTGGTCGGGTCGGTTTCCTCGGCGAGCCGCCGCACGATCGGATGCGATGGATTGATCTCGAGGATCGGCTTCGAGGCCGGCACCGCCTGCCCGGCCTCCCTGAGGATCCGTTCGAGGTTCGTGCTCAGGCCGCTGTCGTTGCTCACGAGACAGGCCGGCGAATCGGTCAGACGATTGGTCACCCGCACCAGGCTGGCCCGGTCCGTGAGCGCGGCCTGCATGCGCTCGAGCAGCGAGGCGTGCTCGCCGGTGGGCGTCGCCTCCTGCGGGGCGGGCGCCTGACCGCCGATGGCGCTGAGATCGAGATCCTTCGCCGCTGCCGACTGCAGCCGCTTGCCGTCGAACTCGTGCAGCGACGACATCACCCACTCGTCGATGCGCTCATGCAGCAGCAGCACCTCGACGCCGAGCGTGCGGAAGATTTCGAGGTGTGGGCTGTGGCGCGCCGCGGCGTAGCCATCCGCCGTGATGTAGTAGATGACGGTCTGGCCGTCCTTCATGCGCCCGATGTAGTCGGCGAGCGACACGGTCTGCGCCTCATCCGCGTTGTGGGTGGACGAGAACCGCAGCAGCTTGGCCAGGCGGTCGTGGTTGGCCCGATCCTCGGGGAGGCCTTCCTTGAGCACACGACCGAACGTCTTCCAGAACGTCTCGTACTTCGACGGGTCCTTCTCAGCCAGCTCCTCGAGCAGGGTCAGCACGCGCTTGACGGCCGCCGTGCGGATCGCCTGCACGTCCTTCGATTGCTGCAGGATCTCCCGCGAGACGTTGAGCGGCAGGTCGTTCGAGTCGACCACGCCGCGGATGAAGCGCAGGTAGGCCGGCAGGAGCTGCTCCGCGTCGTCCATGATGAAGACGCGGCGGACGTACAGCTTCACGCCGCGCCGATGCTCGCGGTCCCACAAGTCGAATGGCGCGCGTGCCGGCACGTAAAGAAGCAGCGTGAACTCCTGCCGACCTTCGACCCGGGCGTGCGTGTAGGCCAGCGGCGCGTCGGCGTCGTGCGCCACGTGCCGGTAGAGCTCGTGATACTGCTCCTCGGTGATGTCGCTCTTGGCGCGCGCCCACAGCGCCGAGGCCCGATTGACCTGTTCGTCCTCGTCGGTGACCACTTGCTTGCTGGCCTCGCTGTCCCACTCCTCCTTCTTCATCAGGATGGGGATGGCGATGTGGTCGGAGTACTTGCGCAGGATCTCCCGCAGGCGATAGCCCGAGAGCAGGTCGTCTTCCTCGGGCCGCAGGTGCAGGATGATGTCGGTGCCGCGCGTGGCCTTCTCGACGCTCTCGACGGTGTAGCTGCCTTCGCCCGTGCTCTCCCACCGCACGCCGTGCTCTGGCGTCAGGCCGGCCCGTCTGGTGACGAGCGTCACCCGGTCGGCGACGATGAACGCGGCGTAGAAGCCGACGCCGAACTGTCCGATGAGGTGTGCGTCCTTCGCGCGGTCGGCCGTCAACTGGGCGAGGAACTCGCGCGTCCCCGACTTGGCGATGGTGCCGATGTTGTCGACGACGTCCTGTCGGGACATGCCGATGCCGTTGTCGGACACCGTGATGGTGCGCGCCGCCACGTCGTAGCTGACACGGATGCGCGGCGCGGGGTCGTTCTCCATCAGCGCGCTGTCGGTCATCGCCTCGAACCGCAGCTTGTCGGCGGCATCCGACGCGTTCGAGATGAGCTCGCGCAGGAAGATCTCCTTGTTGCCGTACAAGGAGTGAATCATCAGCTTCAGGAGCTGAGAGACCTCGGCCTGAAATCCCAGGGTTTCCTTCGTCGTATCCACGCCTGCAGTATAGCCAGTGGCGTGCCGCGCGAACCCTGGATGGGCTACGCCAGCAGCAGTTCGAGGTCCTCTCGCCGCAGGTCGCCGATCAACCGTTCATCGGCGCGGACGATGGCGTCGGCGAGCGAGCGCTTGGTGGCCTGCAGCTCCAGCACCTTCTCCTCGACCGTGTCGCGGGCGATGAGCCGCACGGCGAAGACGCGGCGCGACTGGCCGATGCGGTGGGCGCGATCGATGGCCTGGGCTTCGACGGCGGGATTCCACCACGGATCCAGCAGGAACACGTGATCGGCGGCCGTGAGGTTGAGTCCCACGCCACCGGCCTTGAGGCTGATCAGGAACAGCGGCGGGCCGTCCGGTCCCTGGAAGCGTTCGACGCGGGCCTGCCGGTCGCGCGTGCGCCCGTCCAGATACTCGTACGCCAGACCGGCCTCGTCGAGCCGCGTGCGCAGCAGCCCGAGCAGCGTGGTGAACTGCGAGAACACCAGCACCTTGCGACCGTCCTCGACGAGCTCTTCGAGCCTGGGCACCAGCAGGTCGAGCTTGGCCGAGGGTTCGGCGGCGCGCGCCGGATCGATGAGGCCCGGATGACACGCCGCCTGTCGCAGGCGCAGCAGGCCTTCGAGGACCTGGAGCTTCGTGCGCCCCATCCCTTCCGTGTCGACGCGGCCGAGCAGCAGCGCCCGGTAGTGGTCGCGCAGCTGGTCGTAGAGCGCGCGCTGGGTCGGCTCGAGGTCGCAGAAGATCGTCTGCTCGGTGCGCGCGGGCAGATCCGACGCCACCTGTTCCTTGGTGCGCCGGAGGATGAACGGCCGCACCCCCTTGGCGATCAGCGACAGCGTCGCGTCCTGCTCGTTCGCGGGAGCCGCCATGTCCTGGCCGATGGAGCGCAGCGTGCCGAGCATGCCGGGGTTGAGGAACTCGAACAGGCTCCACAACTCGCCGATGTGGTTCTCCACCGGCGTGCCGGTCAGGGCCAGGCGGTGGTCGCCCTTCAGCAGCTTGGCCGCCCGCGCCGTGTGGCTGGCGCGGTTCTTGATGGCCTGAGCCTCGTCAAGGATGACGTAATCGAAGGTCCGCTCCGCCAGCAGAGGGACGTCTCGCCGCAGCGTGCCGTACGTCGTGATCACGAGATCGTGCCGGTCGATCGCATCGGTGCCGGCGCGTCGGTCGGCGCCGGTGAAGTCCAGCACGCGCAGGGCCGGCGCGAAACGGGTCGCTTCGCGCGTCCAGTTGAACACGAGCGATCGCGGGACGACGACGAGGGCGGGGCGGGGCGGTTCCCCGGCGGCCTCGCGTTCGAGGCGGCGGGCCTCGAGCGTCGCCAGCACCATCACCGTCTTGCCGAGGCCCATCTCGTCAGCCAGGCAGCCGCCGAAACCGAAGCGGCGCAGGAACGCGAACCACCCGAGCGCCTCGCGCTGATAGCCGCGCAGCACGCCACCGAACCCTGGTGGCGGCTCCACGCCGCTGATGCGATCGAACTGCGCCAGTTCGGCCCGCATGCGCGCGAAGCCCTCGTCCACCGCGATCTGCGGTTCGTCCTCCAGCCAGGCGTCGAGCAGCGCGCCCTGCGAGCGATCGAAGCGCACGCCCGTGCCGTCCACGGTGCCCAGGGCGGCCACGCGGCTCACGCGCTGCAGCCACGCCTCTGGCAGCACGCCGAAGGTGCCATCGCCGAGGCGCACCATCGTGTCGCGGCGTCGGATGGCCTCGAGCAGCGCCGGCACGTCCACGCGCACGTCCCCGAAGTCCGCGCTGCCGTGCAGCTCGAACCAGTCGATGCCGCTGCTCACCTCGAGCGAGAACGCGCTCGGCTTGACGTAGCGCTGTCCCTCGGCCTCGACGCGCCAGCCCTCGACGATCAGGGTGCGCACGATGGCCGGGACGGCGGACGCCGCGACGTCGAAGCGCGTGCCTCCACGTTCCCAGTCGGCGAGTCGACGCACGCCGAGCCCTTCGAGCCGGGCCAGCGCCGCGTGTTCCGCGGTCAGGTCGCGCCGCCAGGCCTCCTGCGTCGCCGGATCGAAGACGAGGCGCTGCGACGCGCGCGCGTCCACCTCGCTGGTGCCATACGTGAACGTGATGTCGGCGTCGAGCCGATCCGGTGGTGTCGTCGCCCACCGGCGCCGCTCCGAGTCCCTGATGGAGAAGCGGACGCACGGGCGGGGCGCCTCGGACCGTGGTGTCACGCGCAGCGCGGGCGGACAGTCGACGCGGGACACCTCGCTGGCGGCCACGGCCTCGGCCAGGGCGTGGCTTCCGGCCGCGGGCACGGTGACCGGACCCCCACGCCGCAGTTCGTTCAGCCAGCGGGACGCGCCGCCGCTGTCGAACGGCGACAGGCGCGGCAGCGCGTCGCGCTCGGCGGGCCGCCAGAGCACCAGGGCCTCGCTGACGAAGAGCACGTCCCCGAGCGGCACCGTCTGCGCGCCGCAGGCAAACGTGCCGTCGATGCGGTAGTCCTCGCCCGACGGGTCGATGCGCAGCGTGAACGTGGCCGGCGTGGCATCCCACACCAGGCCCACGTATCCCGGCTCGCCCTTGCGCGTCACCCCCGAGCCCGGCACGCGCAGGAGCATCCGACCCGTCTCGCACATCGCCGGCACGAGATCCTGCTGGAGCACCGGCGACAGCACCACCTCGAGCGGCACCGGCATGCGAGGCATGTAGGACTGGCCGTCGGAGCTCTCGGCACCACACAGGCGCTCCAGCAGGTGGCGGTCGCGCGGGTCGGGCAGCGCCGCGATGTCCTGACGGCCCATCCGCGCCGGCTTGGGGCGTCCCCAGACGCCGGACTTCCGTCGCGTCCGGGTGAGCAGCTCCACCCGCAGATCCCCGTACGGCGGCAGTCGGGGTCCATCCACCACGTAGACCAGCGCACCGAGCGGCGACTGGGGCGTGACGGCGTCCTGCGCATCCGGCGCCACCCGCGCCAGCAGCGCGCGCCAGGGCTCGACGACGGCCTCGAGGGTCGGCACGGGGCGCGGGGCCACCGCGTTCAACCAGAGGTGATCGGGCACATCGAGGCTGCGCGCCTGGCTGGCCGTCAGGACCGCCGCCCAGACGTGCTTGCAGGCGCCGACCGTGCTGGCAAAGCGCGGGCAGCTGCACGAGGCGACCAGCGCCGTGCCGTCGATCGACAACGACACGTCGTAGGGGCGAGTGCCCCGCACCACGGCGACAAAGCGCGTCCGGTCGCCTCCGACCGTGGTGACGCGGCCCGTCCGGAAGTACTGATCGCCCCTGGCGCGGACGGAGGCGCCCACATACGGCGCGAGCACGATGGCGAGAGGAGAGGACACGGGCAATCGACCATGGTGTCCTGCCGGAGGGAAGTCGGCAAGCCCTCATGCGTCGTCCCTGCGGGACTACCATGGAGAGACCGTGACAGACCCGCAGGCGCAGACCGTCTTCTGGCACCGTGACTTGCCGCCTCTCGAGGCCAACGTCATCGGCGCCCACATCGTCGAGGCCACCAGCAAGCGCATCCAGGGCACCCTGGCCCGCCACGATGACTTGTGGAAGGAGTGCGAGCGTGATCTGATGGCCGTCATCGAAGCGCGCCTGCAGGAGGAGATGGCCCGGCTCGGAGGTCGATATGCCCATGTGCGGGAAGAGCACATCGACTCGCACCACAGCGAGGCGACCGGCGAGGCGTGGCTGCAAGGGCGGTTCGGCTACACGCTGTACAGCTGAGCGATCGCCTGCCTGCGCGTGCCGCGCCGCCGTCAGCGACGCAGCAGGACGACCACCAGCGCGACCACACCGAGCAGGGTGAACAGCATGGCGGTGAGGCCCGCTGTGGAGATGGCGGGGGCGTCGCCGTACTCGGCGCGCATGGCGGCCAGACTCTGCCGGTGCTGGACGGCGGCCATCACCAGCGTCATCAGTCCGATGGCAATCATCAGCAGGGCGAATGTCCGTGGGCTGAAGGCGCCGCGGACCGGCTGCATCGTGCCGCCGGTCCGCTCGAACTCGAAGAACTTGTAGATCGTGAATCCGAAGGTGATGAGCGAGGCCGAGGTCCGCACCCAGGCCATGAGCGTCCGCTCGTAGGCCAGACGCGTCCGCTCGACGGCCAGCCGGGTCGCGGCATCCGGAGAGCGTTGCCCCTGTGCCGCCTGCGTTCGCCCCATGCCCCGCATGGTACTGCCCCTGCCTCGCTCACACGCCCTCAGCCGCGGGTTGCGCGGCTACCTGATGCCGAACCCGAAGGAAATCGACGAGCCATCCGCCAGCTGAATCAGGAAACGGTAGCGCGTCCGTCGTTCGAGCTTCTGCGTGTCGATGCCGAAGGTCCACGCCTGCGTCAGATTGTCCCAGTGGAACATCGGCGGCGACTGCAGCGACGGCACCGGTTCACTCACCGTCTGCTGACCCCTGCTGTTGATGCGTTCGACCAGCGTGAACGCCGAGACCACGCCGGGCGTCCGGACAAGTCGGCCGTTGGCGTCGCACACCCGGAAGCGGGCTACCGCCGGCAGGCCCCGCGGCAACACGGTCGAGCCGTCCGGGTGGATCGGGGCCAGAATCTCGTGCCCGTCGTCCAGCCCGCAGCGCCCGGCGTCTGCATACCGCACCGAGTAGGTCCGTGTGATCTGGGCCCGATTGCCGGCCTGGTCCGTCGCGGTCACCGTGAAGGTCTTGGTGCCGACCGTCTTCGTATCGAGGAAAGCGCCGTTCCGCCTCGTGCCGGTACAACTGGCCAGACCCGAGCCGCCGTCGGCGCAGGTGAAGTCGGCGGCGACCTTGCGTCTCAGGACGAAGACCGCGCCATCTGCCGGAGCGGTGACGACGACGGTCGGTGTCAGGCGGTCGATGCGGAACGGCCCGACCGGGCCGGCCTGCGCGCAGTTGCCGGCGAGGTCGCAGACCTGCCGGGACGTGGTCATGGCCGTCGCTGACTCCTCGCCGTCACCCACGCTGGTGCCGAGGGTGAACGTCGCATCGGCCGGTGCCACACCCGACGCCTGGTCGGTCGCGCTGCACGTCACCACGGCGTTGTCACGCCGCCAGGCGACGTCGGGTGCGCTGCAGGAGACGGCAGGCGCTGTGGTGTCGCGCACGGTGACCTGCACCTCGTCGCTCGCCGACAGGCCGCTCGCGTCGGTGACGGTCAGCGTGACGACACTGGTGCCCATCGGGCACTGCAGCATGACCGAGGCGCCGGTGCCGACACCGCAGGCGCCGCTCCAGGCGAACACGAGCGCATCGTCGTTGCCGTTGCCGTCGGTGCCCACGCCGGTCATCCTGACGGCGGCGCCCGTCGCCGAGGTCGCCTCGACGACCTGATCCTCCCCGGCATGTGCCGTCGGCGGCGTGTCGAGCAGGCTCGCGACCACGAACGGCGAGAACGAGGTCGTCTGGGCGCAGATCGTGGTGAACGGCCCAGGGCCCGCAGGCAGTCGCTGCTGGTTCGGCAACTGCACCCACGCGCCGTTCTCGAAGTGCAGCACTGCATCGGCCGGCGTGAAGGTGCCACTGAAGCACACCGTGATCGGCGGCACGACGGTGGCCGTCGTCGTGATCTCGTAGACCGTGCCGCCAGCGGAGAAGTTGGCTGGCAGCGGCGGTGCCTGCAGTGTCGGATCGGCCAGCGTGACGCCTTCGGCGGTGACCGCGGTGAAGGTGACGGCGATCGGCTGCGGGGCGCCTGCCGAGTCGGTCGGCTGCACCGTCACCTGCTGGCCGGTCGGCGTGTAGGCTCGGGCACGGAGGGTGAGCGCGGCCGTGGCGGTGCTGGCGGCCGGGTCCACCGGCGCGTCGAGCATGGCGGTGAGCGAAAGGGTCGCCGACGTCTGGCCGGCGGGTACGACCGCGGCATCGAACTGGAGCGCGACCGCGGAGAACCCAGCGAACCCTGCCGGGATCGTGCCCGAGCAGGTGAGGGTCTGCACGGGCTGACCGGCCAGAGTGCAGCCCGGGGCCGTGCCGATCACCCCGGCGGGCAACGGGATCGTCACGGTGAAGGGGCCTGGAGCATTGCCGGCGTTGCCGAGGCCGAAGCGGAACGTGACGACGTCGCCGACGCGCGCCGCGGTGATGGCGACACCCTGGCCGTTGACGAACGACCCGCTTCCGATGAGCACACGTGGCTGCGGCACCGACCCGGTGCGGACGGTGAGGACGGCGGTGGTCGACGCGAAGGCCGGGTCATCGGCCGGGGCGACGGTGGCCGTCACCGGCAGCGCGGCCGACGTCTGTCCGATGGGGATGACGGGGGCGAGGAGCTGGAGGGTGACGCCGATCACGCCGGTGATGCCAGGAGCGGCCGTTCCCGAGCAGGTGAGGGTCGGCACGGTCTGACCGCCCACGGTGCAACCCAGGGCCGCACCCATCACCCCGGCGGGCAACGGGATCGTCACGGTGTAGGGGCCTGGAGCATCGCCAGCGTTGCCAAGTCCGAAGCGGAACGTCACGACGTCACCGACAAGCGCCTCGGTGATTGCGCCACCCTGGCTGTTGACGAACGAGGCGCCTCCAATCAGGACACGTGGCCGGGGCACCGACGCCGGTCTCACGGTGAGGACGGCGGTGGTCGAGGCGAAGGCCGGGTCACCGGCCGGGGCGACGGTGGCCGTCACCGGTAGCGGGGCCGACGTCTGTCCGATGGGGATGACCGGGGCCAGGAGCTGAAAGGTGACGCCGATCACGCCGGTGATGCCAGGACCGGCCGTTCCCGTGCAGGTGAGGGTCGGCACGGTCTGACCGCCCACGGTGCAACCCAGGGCCGCACCCATCACCCCGGCTGGCAACGGGATCGTCAGGGTGTAGGCGGCGGGAACATCGCCGCCGTTGGCGAGGGTCACGCGATACTCCACGACGTCACCGACACGCGCCTCGGTGATGGCGCTCCCCTGGCTGTCGAAGAACGACGCGCCCCCGATGGCCAGGAATGGCCGTCGCACCACGACCGACGCGCTCACCGACTGGAACGCCGGGTCGGCCGACGGCACGAGAGTCGACGTCAAGGTGACGGTCACGGAGTGCTGACCCTGCGCGAAGAGCGCGGCATCGGCTCTGAGCGGAAGAGGGATCGGCGCCGCCGTTGTGCCACCTGGCAGGGATCCCGAACAGGTCACCGTCTGGCCAGCGGCCGTGCAGATCGGGTGCGGGAGCAGGCTCAGTCCGATGGGCAGCACGGTCGTGACGGTGAACGTCCCCGGAGCACTGCCCTCGTTGGCCAGGGCGAACACATACTGGATCGGGTCGACGGTGCTGACATCGGTGACCGCGGTACTGCCGTTGACGAAGGCTGCGCCAACCAGCCGCAGATCGGCCTGCCCCAGGGTCACGGTGATGCGCGCCTGCGCGGTGTTGTCGCCCGGCTGCGCGTCCACGCTGCCGAAGGACACGTTGGCGGCGACATCGAGCGTGCCCGTGGTCGCTCCCGCCGGGATCAGGATGGCTGGGGCTGTGCCCTGCAGCGTGATCGTCGCGCTGGCGCCTGGCTGGAGGTTCCCCAGCGTGCAGGTGCGCGGCGCTCCCGGTGCGGGCACTGCACACGTCCCCTGCGACGGAGTGACGACGAGCCCCGTCAGCTGCGCCAGGCTCGCGAAGCCGGACACCGTGACGCGCGAGGCCATGCTCGGGCCCCGGTTCGTGACCGTCGCGATCAGCGTGACGGCCTGGCCGGGCGCCACCGTGGTGGCCGCCGGCGCCAGGGCCAGGGAGAGGTCGGGCGGCGTGCCGCCGACATCGACGCTGAGATACCCGTAGTACATGTTGCCTTCGAAGTTGCAGACGCCTGACTGCTGCGCGCCGACGCAGGCGTCGAGCTCGGAGACGGAATACATCACCGTCACCGTGCCCGTCACCGCCGAGCGCGTGCCAATGCCAATCTCTTGCGGCCCGGTGATCGACGCCGGCCCGGTCTGATAGGCACTCATATCGGCGGGCTTGCGACAGTCAGTGTCGGGAAAGGCACTCATGCATCCCCCGCTCGAGATGTAGAGCGGCCGCCCGGAGGCCGAGACACCGCCGTCGTTGGCCAGCACGTCGTACCAGACCAGGGTCTGCACCGGCGTCGCCGTGGTGTCGTCCACCGCGCGCAGCGGGGCCGTGGCCGGGGCGGCGCTGCTGGCCACGATGAGCAGCGAGCGCGTCACGGGCGCCAGTCCGGGCGGCTCGCCGATGATCTGCACCCTGGCGACCGAGACGCGGCCCACCGAGGGGGGCGCCTGGTAGTGCACCCCGACCACCACACCAAAGGGGTACAGCGGGTCGATCGACATCCGGCCGACGCTGCGGAAGGCGTCCGGGTCCGACACCGCCTGTGCCGGGTCGTACGCCGTGTCCTGCAGGGCGGCCGTGATCTCGGCCGCGGTGACCGGCTGGAGCTCGATGCGGACCTCCATCGCGGCGGGGCTGCGCAGGGAGAAGCGACCCGTGGCAATGCGGCGCGGCGCCAGTGGCCCGAGGTCGAGGCGCGCCTTCGAGGCCGTCAGCGTGGGCACCGAGGGGGTGAAGGTGACCACCGCCGAGGCGCGCCCAGCGACAGGCACGCGCCCGTCGCTCACCTCGTACCGGAAGGTGTCGGGCTGGATGAGGGTGGCGGTCGGCGTGTAGGTAATCGTCCCATCGACGTTGATGGTGGCGTCGCCGAAACGTGGGAACTCGAGCAGGCGGGTCACGCGCAGCGCATCCCCATCGGGGTCCGTGTCGTTGTCGAGCACACGAAGGGTCGCCGGGGCCTCGCCGTACACCGGCGCTGTGTCGTCCTGCGGCGTCGGCGGCGTGTTGAACCCGCCGCCCGACAGTGCGCGCGCCGTCGTGACGACACGGGCCGTGCCGCCGCTGTCGGGCTCGACCACCGTGACCGCCACGCACGGCGACGGCCCGGTGCCACAGTCGGCCGTGAAGGGTGCCGTGAGCGTGAAGTGCAGTTCGTGCGGTGCGCTTTCGACCTCAGGCGCGAGGTCGGTGGGCCAGACACACACGATGCCCGCCGTCTGTGTGCAACTCCAGCCATCGACCGACTGGCCCGTGAAGACCAGCCCCGGCGACGGCGTCACCCACACGGTGAGGGGGCCGGCCAGCGTGTGGTTGGTGGTGTTGCGGAGGGTCAACACATAGGTCGCGTCTGCGCCTTCATCGCTCATCACGGGCCCCGTGAATGCCAGCGGGACGCGGTCTGGATCGGGCACCGCGAAGACGACGCCGTGGCCGGTGCCCGGGCCGATCGCCGCGGGGCCGCCGATGCGGGCCGTGCCGTAGAGCGTGCCGTCGGGCCCCTGAACGAGCGCACCCATCGGCACGCCGCCCGCGACTGGGGAGAACGTGAAGAGGCTGAAGGGACGCCCTGACGGGGTCACACGGAACACCGTGCCGCAGTTCTCGGGGAGGCAGCCGAGGCGTTCGCTGGTGGCGGTGCCATACAGCGCGCCGTCGCGACCGAGCAGCAGCGGCGAGCGGGGGGTGTCGCCATCGGCCGGGCTCGCAGTGAAGGCGGCGAGGCGCAGGAAGGCTGCGCCGTCGGGCCGCAGCTGGAAGATGGCGCCATACTCCGTCACCGTGCTCTGCCCCGTGGTCTCCACGCCGAACAGGTGAGGGGTGCCATCCGGCCCGGGCGCCTCGGTGAGGCCCGCCACCGGGTTGCCCTCCAGCTCGACGAGGAAGGTGTAGTCGACGCCGCTCCGGCTGAGGCGGAACACGGTGCCGCCCCCGTTGGCGCCCCCCTGTTCGGTCGTGCCGTAGAGCAGGCCGTCGCTGCCTTCGATCAACGTGCCGGTGGGGCGATAGCCGTTGGGCAGCACGCGCAGGTGCTCGAAGGCGGTGCCGTCGGTGGCCAGGCGATAGACCGTGGCCGAGACCACGTTGTCGCCGAAGGTGCCGTACAGCAGCCCATCACTGGCCAGGATCACGCCGCCGTCTGGGTTGGCATCCGGGGCCGCGAACTCGTGCAACGTCGTCACCGTGGCGCCGAAGGGCCCGGTCTCGAGCCGGTACACGGTGCCGCGGTCAGCGGCCCCGCCCCGCAAGGTGGTGCCGTAGAACACGCCGCCCGTCCCTCGGGCGAGCGCGCCATGGCTGGGCCTCACCCCTGCCGGCAGCGCGAAGGTGTGCAGTACCTGGAAGCCCGTGCCGTTCGGCCGGACGCGAAACACGGCCCCATAGGGCGCTGGTGCCTCGCTCGTGCCATAGAGGAAGCCGTCGGCGCCCAGCGTCAGTCCGGCGGCCGGATTGCCGGCCGTCACCCCGTCGAACGTGTGGACCACCGACGGCGCCTGCGCGAACGCGGCGGGCACGCCGAGTACGCACAGGACCAGGAGCAGAGACAGGACGCGGCGAGTCGTGGACACCATGGCTGCTCCCGTAAGCGGAGAATCGCGGGGAGCGACGTCAGGGGCGCCGCTGGGCGCGGGTCGGCGTCAGGGTGCCCGGCTCGAGTCGATGACGCCAAGGCGTCGGGCCAGGCCGGCCCGGGTGGAGCGGAACCTCTCGACCGTCACGCCCGCGAAGGCGGTCGGCGTCGTGTACTCCTCGACCCACGACGCACGGAATACCTGGCGGGCCTCCGCCAGGAGAGCCTCGCGGGAGGCGGCGCCGGCATCGGCCTCTGCCACCAGCGCCATCACCAGCTCCAGTCGGCCCAGCGCCAGATCCGACCGCGCGCGCGGGTTCGCGCCCTCGCGCGAGGCGGCATCGTCCAGCAGTCGCAGCTTCTCCCGGTTCAAGGCCACCGAGTCGGCAAAGCGGCCGTCGCCGTAGGCTCGCGACGACAGTCGTCCGAGCAGCATGGCGAGACCCTCGACGGCTCGCTGATCCCTCGGGTCGGCGGCAACGATGGCCCTCCGCAACTCGAGGGCCCGCGTCCACGGCGCCAGGCTCTCGTCGCCGCGGCCCAGCCTGGCCAGGACGGCACCGAGATTGGACAGTGTGACGGTCACGCGCCACTGCGCGTCCGGGTCGCCTGGACGGGCCGCCAGGGCCTCTTCGTCGAGGACCAGCGCCTGACGATAACGGGTCTCGGCGTCGCCGTAGCGATCGAGCCACTGCAGGACGGCGCCCAGTCGCTTCAGCACGAACGCCTGACGCTCCCGCACCACGGCGGTGCGCCGCTCGACGGGGAGCTGTTCGTAGAGGGGCAGCGCCACCAGCAGCGCCGCCTCGGCGCCGGCGTAGTCACGGCGGCTCTCGAATGCGGCCGCCCTGTCAGCGTACGCGTCGGCAATCGCCTCGACGACGCGCGGCGATTCCTGGGCGCGCCGCTCCAACGACTGCAGCAGGTCACGGTGCCTGGCCTGGGCCCACGCCGCCCTCGTCATGTCCTTCAGGTCGAGCGACGTCAGCTCCAGGTCTGCCTGCGCCTTCATCGCCGCGATGAGGGCGTCGAGGTCGTCGGGTTGGCTCGCCAGCACCTCGTCGGTCAGCCGCGCGGCCTTCTGGAAGCTGACGGTGGCCGCCGCACGATTGCCGACATTGGCCGCCCCCGTGCCGCCCTGGAGGCTGCCGAGGCGCCGGTACCCTTCCGCAAGTTCGAGCTTCAAGGACGCATCGATGCCCACGTCGGTGGCCAGGCCATCGAGGAACTGCACGGCACGGTCCAGCAGCAGGCGTCGCGGCTCGGTATTGCCGGGCACCTTCGACAGCGCCTCGTTGACGTCGAAGACGAGGGTGCGCGAGAACTCACGGGCTTCGCGGAAGCGATGCTCGGCCCGGTCGCGCTGCACCGCCGCGACACGGGCCTGCCACACCGCCACGCCGCCGCCGCCGAGAATCGCCATGGTCGTCACCGCGGCTGCTGCCACGCTGACCCGGTGCCGGCCCACGAACCTGCGCATCCGGTAACCCAGCGTGGCGGGTCTCGCGATGACCGGACGGCCCCCGAGCCACGCCTCGAGATCGGCCTCGAGATCGAAGACCGACCGATACCGCGCGCCAGGCTCCTTGCGCAGCGCCTTGAGCACCACGGCGTCGAGGTCCCCGCGCAGCAGCTTCTGGTCGGCCGGTGCGGCCACACGGCTCGGTGCCGGAGGGTCGACCTCGCAAATCGCCCGCATCGCCTCGAGCGGCGTCAGGTCGGCCAGCGCGTGCGGCGTCCGCGAGGCCAGCAGCACGTACAGCAGCACACCGAGCGAGTAGACATCGCTCGCCGTCGTCACACGCTCGCCGCGCACCTGCTCCGGACTCGCGTACCCGGGCGTGAAGCTGTGCTGGCCGGTGCGCGTCATGCCCACACTGCGCCCCTGCTCCGAGATGAGCGTCGCGATGCCGAAGTCCAGCAGCTTGGGCTGCCCCTGCGCGGTGACGAGGATGTTGGCCGGCTTCAGGTCGCGATGCACCACCAGCCGCTGATGGGCGTGGCCGACCGCGGCACAGACGGCCAGGGTCAACTCGACACGCTGCTGGACGGTGCACTGTCGGCTCAGGCACCAGGCGTCGATGGGCTCGCCATCGACGTACTCCATCACCAGGTACGGGACGTCGTCGTCGCTGGTGCCGGCATCGAAGAGTCGAGCGATGTTGGGGTGGTCGAGGCCGGCGAGCACCTGGCGCTCGAAGCGGAAGCGCTCGTCGAGCGTGGTCGAGGCCAATGCGGCGGGCAGCACCTTGATGGCGACCCGCCGCTCGAACTCGGCGTCGTCGCGCGTGGCGTCGTAGACCACGCCCATGCCGCCGCGGCCGATCTCGCGCACGAGCCGGTAGGGCCCCAGACGACGGGCCTCGGGCCACTGGCCGTCGTCGTGCTCGATCGACCGGACCGCCGGTGCCGCGGCGATGGGCGCCTCCAGGAAGCCCGGGTCTTCGTCATAGACGCGAAGCAGTTCCCCCACGTCGTCGCGCGTGGCGGCGTCCGGTGTTGCGGTCTCGAGCCAGCGGTCGCGGGTGCCGGCCGGCTGTTTCAGCGCTTCGCTGAACAGCCAGGCGATGCCCGCCGGTCGCTCGCCGTCGGTCACGCGGACCCGCCTGGCCGGGTCATGTGGCGTCGGATCCAGGTCTTGGCCAGCAGCCAGTCACGGTCGACCGCCGACGCCGATACCGCGAGCACCTCGGCCGTCTCGTCGATGGACAGGCCCCCGAAGTACCGCAGCTCGACGATTCGGCTCTGCTGTGGGTCGATCGCCTCGAGCGCGGTGAGCGCGGTGTTGAGATCGATGAGATCGACGGACGGCGCTGGCACCGGGGCGACCGCCTCGGACAGCTCCACGCTGATGGCGCCGCCGCCCCGCTTGGCCGCGAGTCGGGCGCGCGCATGGTCCACCAGCACGGCCCGGACGACGCGCGCGGCCACGGCAAAGAAGTGCGTGCGGTCCTGCCACTGCCTGGCGGCCGGCTGCCTGGCCAGCCGCAGATAGGCTTCGCTCACCAGCGCCGTCGGCTGGAGCGTGTGGCCGCTGCGTTCCCGCGACAGATGCCGGGCGGCGATCCGGTGCAACTCCGGGTAGACCGCCTCCATCAGGCGCGGCAGCGCCTGCGTGTCGCCGTGAGCCCACTCGTGCAGCAGGCGGGTGACGTCAGGGGGAGGAACGAAAGACATGTGTGGCCAACTCAGCCCATCCTATCGCGCGAAAGACGACGAGGGGAGCGAACCGGCAAGGCCCGCGCGCACGAAATCGCACCCGACAAGACACGCAGCGTCTTCGATCGCTATACTGTCTGGGACGTAAACTCGGGCAGCGCTGGAAACTGCGTTCTCAGGGGGCCGTCATGTGGTGAGGTGGCCGAGAGGCTGAAGGCGGCGGTTTGCTAAACCGTTGTAGGGGCTAAAACCTCTACCGAGGGTTCGAATCCCTCCCTCACCGCCAGCCTTCGCTCGTGCGGAGGCTTCGCTGAGCACGAGCTACGGCTGGCTTCACCCCCTGTAACATCTCTCCCCAGTGTCGATTGCTCCGCTACGCGTCCGTTTCGCGCCCTCGCCCACCGGCTACCTGCACGTCGGTGGCGCCCGCACCGCGCTGTTCAACTGGCTGCTCGCGCGTCGGCATGGCGGGACGTTCGTCCTCCGCATCGAGGACACGGACATGGAGCGGTCGTCCGAGGCGATGGTGCAGGGCATCCTCGACGGCATGCGCTGGCTCGGCATGACCTGGGACGAGGGCCCCGACGTCGGCGGCCCGCACGCGCCCTACTTCCAGTCGCAACGGCTCGACCGCTATCGCGCCGCCGCGGCGCAGCTCGTGGCGAGCGGGCACGCGTACTACGACTACCGCACGGCGGCGCCGCGGGTGAAGACCAGCGACGGCGAGGACGTGCCGGAGAGCTTCGGGCCCAAGTCGTACGACGAGACCAGCGTCACGCTGCGTGCCGACGAGGTGGCAACCCGCGAAGCCGCCGGCATGCCCAGGGCCGTGCGCTTCCGCGTGCCGACCGAGGGCCGTACGACCTTCGTCGATGCCGTGCACGGCGAGATCGGCTTCGACAACAGCAGTCTCGAGGACTTCGTCGTCCTTCGGTCGGACGGCTACCCGACCTACCACCTGTCGGTCGTCGTGGACGACATGGACATGCGGATCACGCAGGTCATTCGCGGCGACGATCACATCTCGAACACGCCCAAGCAGGTCCTCCTGTACGAGGCCCTCGGTGTGCCGGTGCCGGGCTTCGCGCACGTGCCGCTCATCCTCGGTGCCGACAAGAAGCGTCTCAGCAAGCGACATGGCGCCACGTCGGTGATGGAGTACTCGACGCAGGGCATCGTGCCCGAAGCGATGGTGAACTTCCTCGCGCTGCTCGGCTGGTCGCCGGGCGACGACCAGGAGTTGTTCAGCGCGGACGACCTGGTGGAGCGCTTCGACCTCGAGGGCATCAGCGGCGGCAACGCCGTGTTCAACCCCGACAAGCTCGAATGGATGAACAACCAGCACATCATGCAGTTGCCCGATGACGTGCTGATTGCCCATGTCAGGCCGTGGCTCGAGCGGGCCGAGTTGTGGCGGACGGGCTTCGAGGGTGAGCAGCGCGTCTGGTTGACCCGCGCACTCGCGCTGCTGCGCCCCCGCGCCAAACGCCTCGGCGACATCCCCGAGGGGCTCGGACCGCTGATGCGTCCGGTGGCGTTCGACGCCGCCGCGGCGGCAAAGCACCTGCCGCCGGAGATGAGCGAGCCTCTCGACGCACTCGCCGCGCGGCTCGCCGATCTGGCTCCCTTCGACCCCACCACGATCGAGCAGGCCGTCCGTGGCACGGCCGAAGCACGCGGGGTGAAGGCGGGCGCGTTCATGCAAGCGGTGCGTGTGTCACTGACGGGCCGCACCGTCAGTCCGGGCCTCTTCGAGACCATCGAACTGCTGGGCCGCGACGAGAGCCTTGCGCGGATTCGCGGCGGGGCCCGACAGGCCCAGTCGTCCTGACCGGAGACCCAGGTCCATGCGAGCCGCAGACCTTCATCGCCAGGCGTTCGATGTCCTCGTGGTGGGTGGCGGCGTCATCGGATGCGGCGTCGCCCGCGACGCCGCCCGCCGCGGCCTCCGCGTCGCCCTCTTCGAACAGGACGACTTCGGCAGCGGCACCTCCTCCGGGTCCACGCGCCTGATTCACGGCGGTCTCCGCTACCTGGAGATGCTCGACTTCGGGCTGGTGCGACTGGACCTTCGCGAGCGCGAGATTCTGCTGCGGATCGCGCCGCATCTCGTCACGCCGCTGCGCTTCCTGCTGCCGTTCTATCGAACCTCGGCCTTCACCCGCCTCAAGATGCGCGCGGGCATGTGGCTCTACGACGGGCTCAGTTACGACCGCAGTCTCGACGGGCATCGCATGCTGTCGCCCGATGCCGCTCATGAGGCCGAGCCGCGGCTGGTGCGTGAGGGGCTGCAGGGCGCCGCCTCGTACTCCGATGCACAGGCGGCGCTCCCCGAACGGCTCTGCATCGAGAACATCGTCGATGCCTCGCAGGCCGGCGCGGCGATCTGCAATCACGCGCGTGTGGTGGCCGCGGTCGTCAGCGACGGCCGCATCCGCGGCGTGCGGGTGCAGGACCTGATCGCGCAACGCGAGGTCGAGGTGTCGGCGCGCGTCGTGGTCAACGCGGCGGGCCCATGGTTCGACCGTGCCGCCGGCGTGCTGCAGAGCGCTGCTCGGCCGCGTGTGCGTACCACGCGGGGGATTCACATCGCCTGCCCGAATCCCCCGAAGCATGCGCTGGCCCTGCCGTCCGCCGTGGATGGCCGCCTGACCTTCGTGATCCCGTGGCTCGGCTACACGTGGGTCGGGACGACGGACATCGACTACGAGGACGACCCGGCCGACGTGGCCGCCACGCCGGACGAAGTCGACTATCTCCGGCGCTCGGTGGAGCCGTTCGTCGGCGGACTCGGGGACGTGCTCTTCACCAATGCGGGGGTTCGTGCGCTGGTGCGCCGCGACGGGCATGCGTCGGCCGTCACCCGATCGCACCAGGTCATCGCCGAGCAGGATCCGGTCGGCCTGGTCTCGATCATCGGCGGCAAGCTGACCGGCTATCGCGCCATCGCCGAGGAAGCCACGCAGCGGGTGTGCCGCCTGCTGGACGTCCACGCGCGCGGCACCACGGCGACCGAGCCGCTCCCGGGTGCTCGGGCCGCCGCCCCCGAGCCGCTGTTGCTCGACGAGGACCAGCGCGCCCACCTGACGTACCTCTACGGCACCCGCCGCGTCGAGGTGCTCGAACTCGTACAGGCGCGCCCCGAGCTGGGCCGGCGGCTGATGCCCAGCGAACCCGACGTACTCGCGCAGGTCGTCCACGCCGTGCGCCACGAGGCGTGTGAACGGGTCGCCGACTTCGTGCTGCGACGGTCGCGGCTGGCCTTCACGCGGCATCGGGGTCGGCCGGCGCTCGGTCGCATCGCCTCGGCGATGCGGGAGGAACTGGGCTGGTCCGATCTTCGGGTGGCCGAGGAACTCGCCCACTGCCGCAAGCTGCTGGCGCGCACCGACGGCGACGTCCCTCCCGGCGAGGAGCAGTTCGCCGAGATCGACTGACGCGCGCTGCGCGCCGATTGCCGCGATGGCCTCTTCGGGGACATGATCCCCGGCATGCCCCTGCCCGTCCGCCTGACCCCGGAGTCCTGCGCGAGCGCGACGCGTGCCCTGGCGCGGCGCGACCCGGCCCTGGCGCGACTGGTGAAGAGACATGGGCCGTGCACGCTCGGCACGCGCCCTCGCCGCGACAGCTTCTCGTCGCTCGTGCGCGCCATCATCTTCCAGCAGCTGTCGACCGGCGCGGCCACGACCATCTTCACGCGCGTGATGGCGACGATGCAGGCGACGCAGTGTCCGCCGGCGGCCACATGGTTGTGCACGCCGGAAGACCAATTGCGCGCCGCCGGTCTCAGCGGCCAGAAGACCCGCTACATCCTCGACCTGTGCCGCCACGTCACCGACGGGTCGCTCGACACGCGGGGCCTGCACCGCATGCCGGACGAGGACGTCATCGCGACGCTCACCCAGGTCAAGGGCATCGGCCGCTGGACGGCCGAGATGTTCCTGATGTTCCACCTGCAGCGGCCCGACGTCCTGCCGCTCGGCGACCTCGGCGTCGTGACCGGATTCGCGCGAACCTACGGCGACGGCACCAGGCCCTCGGCCGACCTGATCACCACCCACGCCGAGGCGTGGCGCCCGTACCGCAGCATCGGCAGCTGGTACATGTGGCGGGCGCTCGAGATGTCGTAGCGATCGAACGATTCAGCATTCACAGTTCCCAATGCAGGGTCGAGGCGGAAGTCTCGGCCGCTTCGAGACACCACCAATCGCATGCGCACACACGTCACCACCATTGCCGCGGCTTCGCTCGTTGCCTTCGGCATCGCTCTCTCGGCGCAGCAGCCGTCGGCGCCGTCCACCACCACGCCCGCCGCTGGCGCCGCTGCCGCGGACGCGACGAAGAAGGAGCCGGCGTGGGACGTCACCGCGCCCCTCGGGCCCACCACGACGCTGGACTTCGAGACGGATCAGGGCACGTGGATGAACGTCGATGTGAGTCCAGACGGGCGCACGATCGTGTTCGACCTGCTCGGCGACATCTACACGATGCCGATCGCGGGCACCGGCGGTGGCCTTGCGACCCGCATCAGCAGTGGCGCGGCGTTCGACATGCAGCCGCGCTTCAGCCCGGATGGCCGGCGCATCGCCTTCAGCAGCGACCGCAACGGCCTCTGGAACATCTGGGTGATGGACGCCGATGGCCGCAGGCCCGCGCAGGTCTCGAAGGAGAACCGCTGGTTCGTCAACAGCCCGACGTGGGCGCCTGACGGCCTGTCCATCTACGCGCGCAAGCACTTCGTGAAGCAGCGATCGCTCGGCTCCGGCGAGATCTGGCAGTTCCACGTGAGCGGTGGGGAGGGCCTGCAGGTCACCGAGAAGAACGGCTGGCAGAAGGACACGGGCGAGCCCGCCGTCTCGCCCGATGGCCAGGTGCTCTACTTCAGCAAGGACGTCACGCCCGGCGACACGTTCGAGTACAACAAGGACCCGTTCGGGAACATCTATTCGATCCTGCGCCGCGACCTGAAGACCGGGCGCGAGCGCGTGGTCACCGGCGGCGCCGGCGGCGCCATCACGCCGCGCGTCTCACCAGACGGCACGTCGCTCGCCTTCATCCGCCGCGTCGACACGGGGAGCCGCCTGTTCGTGCGCGACCTCGCCACGGGGCTCGAGACAAGCGTCTTCGACGGCCTCGACAAGGACCTGCAGGAGGCGTGGGCCGTCCACGGTGTGTACGCGCAGTACGCGTGGCTGCCCGACGGCTCCGGGTTCGTCATCTGGGGCAAGGGGAAGATCTGGCGCGTCGATCTCGCGAAGAAGACCGGCACTCCGATCCCGTTCCGCGCCAGGGTCGAGCAGACGCTCAACGAGGCGCTGCGCTTCCAGCGCGAGGTGCACCCCGATCGATTCGCCGTGCGCATGCTGCGCCACGTGAAGGTGTCGCCCGACGGTCGCAGCGTCGTCTACAGCGCGCTCGGGCACCTCTACCTGCGCGGTCTGCCTGACGGCGAACCGCGCCGCCTGACGCAGGGCGCCGCGCACGAAGCGTGGCCCTCGTTCTCCCCGGACGGGCGTTCCATCGCGTACGTGACGTGGGACGACCAGGCGAAGGGGCGCGTGCGGGTGATCGGCGTCGACGGCCAGGGGGCGCGTGATGTCGTCGCGACGCCCGGGCACTATGCGGCGCCGTCGTTCTCGCCGGACGGCGCCTCGATCGTCTACCGCGCGACCGGTGGCGATCTCGACCGCGAGCTGGCGTACGCCGTCGATCCTGGCGTGTTCGTGGTGCCCACGGCGGGCGGCACGCCCCGCAAGGTGACCGACGGCGGCCAGGAGCCGCTGTTCAATCGCGACGGCACTCGCATCTTCCTGCGGGATCGGCGTGGCGAGCACTCGGTGCTGCGCAGCGTGACGCTCGAGGGCGGCGATGAGATCGTCCACGTGCAGTCGGAGAACGCGATCCAGATCGTCCCGTCGCCCGACAACAGGTGGGTCGCCTTCACCGAGCGCTTCAAGACGTGGGTGATGCCGTTCCCCGCGACAGGGCGTCCAGCGACGATCTCGGCCGGCGGCTCGGCGTACCCGATCGCGCAGGTGTCGCGCGACCACGGCTTCTCGCTGCACTGGTCGGCCGACAGCCGACGCGTGCACTGGACGCTCGGGCCCGAGCTCTTCACGCGCGAGCTGACGAAGACGTACGCCTTCATCGAGGGCGGCGAGGCGACGCCCGCGCCTCCTGAGACGTCTGGCGTCAACATCGCGTTCACCGCCACGGCGGACCTGCCGACGGACGAGGTCGCCTTCACCAACGCCCGCGTGATCACCATGGCCGGCACGAACCGCACCGAGGTGATCGAGCGCGGCACCGTCGTCGTCCGCGGCAACCGCATCGTCGCCGTTGGCGCGGCGGGGAAAGTAGCAATCCCCGCGGGAGCCAAGCGCATCGACGCCAGCGGCAAGACCATCATGCCCGGCATCATCGACGCCCACGCGCACCTCGGCGGGCCCGGCGACGGCCTGATCCCCAGGGCCAACTGGCCGCTGATGGCCAACCTCGCCTTCGGCGTCACCACCTCGCACGACCCGTCCAACGACAGCGAGACGGTGTTCACGATGGCCGAGATGGTGCGTACGGGCGCGATCGTCGGACCGCGCGTGTTCTCGACCGGCACGATCCTCTACGGCGCGGAGACGCCGTTCAAGTCGGTGGTGGCCTCGCTCGAGGACGCGCGATCGCACATGCGCCGCATGAAGGCCGTCGGGGCCTTCTCGGTCAAGAGCTACAACCAGCAGCGACGCGACGCGCGGCAGATGATCATCAAGGCCGCGCGCGAGCAGGAGATGCTCGTCGTGCCCGAGGGCGGCTCGCTGCTCTATTACAACGAGACGATGATGCTCGACGGTCACACGGGCATCGAGCACAACCTGCCGGTGCCGAACCTGTACAAGGACGTCACGACCCTCTTCGCGAAGAGCGGCCTCGGCTACACGCCGACGCTGATCGTCTCGTACGGCTCGCAGAGCGGCGAGAACTACTGGTACCAGAAGGACGATGTGTTCCGGAACGAGCGGCTGCTGACCTTCGTGCCGCGCGAGGTGGTGCTGCCGCGGGCGCGTCGGCGCGGCATGTCGTCGGAGGACGACTACGCGCACGTGCTCGTGTCGAAGGGCGCCAAGGCCGTGCTCGACGCCGGCGGCAAGGTCCAGCTCGGCGCGCACGGCCAGTTGCAGGGCCTCGGCGCGCACTGGGAGCTCTGGATGCTGCAGCAGGGCGGCATGACCAACCACGAGGCGCTGCAGGCCGCGACGATTGCCGGCGCCCAGTACCTCGGCCTCGACAAGGACCTCGGGTCACTCGAGACCGGCAAGCTCGCGGATCTCGTCGTGCTCGACGGCAACCCGCTCGTCGACATCAGGCAGAGCCAGAGCGTGCGGATGGTGATGGTCAACGGCCGCCTGTACGACGCGGCCACGCTGAACCAGCTTGCTCCGGTCGCCCAGGACCGCGCGAAGCTGTATTGGGAGAGGTAGGAACTATTCAGAATTCAAAATTCAGGAATTGAGCGCGGGGCGGGGCATCGCCATCTTCGGGAGCAGCTCAGAACTCGGAAGCCCGGCCCGCGCGCTGTACGGAGCGTGGCGTTGCCCGCCTGTCGTGCTGCGGCAGCGTGGCGTTGCCCGCCCCGCGCGCTGTGCCGAGCATGGCAGTGCCCGCCTGTCGTGCTGCGAGAGCGTGGCGTTGCCCGCCCCGCGCTTCATTCTGAACTCTGAATTCTGAATTGTTACTGATACGTCCACTTCAGCACCCACGGGTCCGACGTGCGCGCCTGGAAGGCCCTCAGTCTCGCCTTGTAGGTGGCCAGCGTCGCCGCGTGCGACGGGTCGCGCGCGAGGTTGCGCGACTCGTGGGGATCCTGCTCGAGGTCGTACAGTTCGAACTCGTCCCGCTGCACGTAGCGGCCGACCGTGCGTCGCCCGTATGCCGCGTCCGTGCCGCCCTTCCACGCGGACTGCCACGTGGCCGACGACCACAGGTCGGTGGAGAAGGGGAAGGGCAGCTGCCAGGCGATGTTCCAGATCAGCTTGTAGCGCCGGTCGCGCACCACGCGCATCGGGTAGTACATCTGGATCTCGTGGAAGGTGTGCGACGCGTACACCTCGTCCCACCCGGCCAGCGCCTCGCCCCGCATGGCCGCCAGGAACGATTCCCCGTGCAGCCCGTGCGTCTCGGGCAGCGTGGCGGCGGCCCGCACCTCACCGCTGGCGATGTGCTGCCTGTACGTCGGCGAGGCCGCGCCGGCGGCCTCGAGGATCGTCGGCGTGATGTCCACCCAACTCACCATCGCGTCGGAGGTCACGCCGCGCCGCTGTGCCCGAGGGTGCCTGACAATCAACGGTGATCGCAGCCCGGGCTCGTACACCGTCGTCTTGGCGCCCGGAAACGCCGCGCCGTGGTCGGACAGGTAGACGAAGAGCGTCTGCTCGTACACGCCCGCGTCCTTGAGCACCTGCACCATGCGCCCCACGCCCTGGTCGAGCCGCGCGATCGACTGGTAGTACTGCGCGAGCTCGGCGCGGGTGGCCGGCGTGTCGGGCAGCCAAACCGGCACGATGACCTCGGCCGGGTCGAACGTCACGGTCTGCACGCCCGGGTAACCGTCCGGGCGATTGCCGAAGCGGTCGGGGCCGGTCCGCGTGCCGTCCGTGGTGCCGCCGCCGCGATGCGGATCGGACGTCGCGATGTACAGGAAGAACGGCCGCGCGTCGCGCGCGCTCACGAAGGTGCGCGTGCGCTCGGCCATGTCCACGGTGTTGCGTCCGTCGGCGCCGAGCACCTGCTCGAACCGGTACGTGTCGGCCGGCGCGACGTGGAACTTGCCGATGCGTGCCGTGCGGTAGCCCGCGTCCTGCAACAGCACGGGCAACGGGCGCAGGGTCGCGTAGCTCTGGAAATGGCTGTAGTCGTGCTCGTGCCCGTACTGCGCCGTGCGGTGGTTGTGCAGCCCGGTCAGCAGCACCGATCGGCTCGCGCTGCAACTCGCCGTCGTCGCGTACGCATGCGGGAAGCGCACGCCCTCGGCCGCGAGGGTGTCGAGATGCGGGGTCTTCACGGCGGTGTTGCCGTACGCGCCCGTGTCCTGCCCGTGGTCGTCGGCGACGAACACCACGATGTTGAGGCGCGGCGCGGCCGGTGGCGTTGCGCGCGTCGAGTCCTGCGCGTTGGCAGTGCCGGTCGATTCGATCACGCCGAGGCAGAGCCAGAGCGTGAGGAGGCGGGCGAGGGTTCGGCGCGCACGCATGAGTGTCCGAAAGTCTAGCCGCACGCCTTGCTGAAGCCAGCGGCGCAGGCCTGGGCCCGCAGGGTGCGCGCCCGCGCGGCATCGCGTGGCACGCCGCGGCCGTCGTTCAACCGGACGGAGAGTTCGTAGCAACTCTCCCCGTCGCCTGCGGTGCATCCGTTGTCGAAGTACACGGCGGCCCGGCCCTCGTCCACGGGCCCGCCGAGGCCCGCTGCGTGCGCCGTGGCCGCGTTGAAGCAGCCGAAGTCGTCGCCACCGTCGCAGGCCTGCTCCGACAGGGCGCGCCCCCGCGCCGCACTCGACGACGGAGCCGTGCCCGCCAGGTGCATGCCGCCGAGGAGCGCGCACGCCTTGACCTGCTGGGAGGCTGCCGGCACCGCATTGTCGAGGCCGTTCTCGCAGACAGCCGTGAACAGCTCGACAGCACGGGCCGGGTCGGCTGGCCCGCCGATGCCATCCCGGTGCGCGCGCGCCAGGTTCACGCAGCCCAGGAGGTTGGCGCCCTGGCATGCCGACCCCGCGCACCCGAGCGCCCACGAGGCCACGGCTCGGGCCGGATCGGGTGCGCCGACCGCGCCGTCCTGCAGGAGCCCGCCGAGGTTCGTGCACGCCATCGGACTGCCGCCCTGGCAGCCGGCATCGTAGGCGGCGACCGCGCGGGCGAGGTCCCTGGCGACGCCACGGCCGCTCTCGTAGTTGAGGCCGACGTTGTAACAGCCCACCGGGTCACCGAGCCTGCACGACTGCTCATACAGGGACGTGGCCTTCGCGTGGTCGCGCGCCACCCCATCACCACCGGCATACAGATAGGCCAGATGGGAGCAGCCCGGTCCGTCGTGCAGGGCGCAGGCGCGCTCGAACGCCGCCCGCTGCTGGTCGGCGCGACCCGGCGTGTCGCCGAGCGCCAGGCCGTAGTACGCGCATCCCTGCGCCGATCCCCCACGGCAACTGCGCTCGTAGAGGGCCAGCGACGTCGCACGATCGGCCTCGGTGGCGCGCGCGCTACGCAACTGCCAGGCCTGGCGGAAGCACGCCTCCGCATCGCCGGCGTCGCAGCGTTCGGCCAGCAGCGGCAGCGGGTTCACCGGCCTGAGCACGACCGTGCGCGACTGGCCCGCTCGCCACACCACGACGAGCGCGTCCTCGCAGTCGCGTCCCCAGGCCATGTCGACGATCGCGCAGTCGGTCGACACCGGCGCCCCGTCCACGGCCACGATCACATCGTCCACCCGAAGGCCTGCGTCCGCAGCCGGGCCGCCCGACAGCACGTGCGTCACGACCGCACCCGTCACGTCCGTCGGGAGGGTCAGCCGCGCCCGGACCACCGGCGTGATCGGGCCGGCGTCGACGCCCAGCATGGCACCACCCGAGCACGACGATTCGCGTGACGCAACGGGCGGCCCGGCC
The DNA here is from genome assembly GCF_022842525.1 of Luteitalea sp. Lineage (NCBI taxonomy): Bacteria > Pseudomonadati > Acidobacteriota > Vicinamibacteria > Vicinamibacterales > Vicinamibacteraceae > Luteitalea > Luteitalea sp. The sequence goes on along the minus strand of NZ_JALHPM010000001.1, from coordinate 36,955 downwards.
GGTGCCTGAGGTGCCGGACTCGCGGCCAGCACCGTGGAAAGGATGACGACGGTGATCGACATGACGGCGAGTGTACGACCGCTGGGCTGCCGTCTCCAGCGTGCCGCGTCGTATGATGGCGAACTCCCGGCATTCCGGCATCGCGGCATTCCCGGCATTTCTGTATGCAGATCCGTCCCGCTCAGCCCGTGTATCCCGTCATCGTTGTCGGCTCCGGAGCCTCGGGCGGCATGGCGGCGTGGAACCTGACGCGTCAGGGCGTGGACGTCGTGCTGCTGGACGCCGGCGAGAAGTTCGACCGGGCGACGTTCTGGACGCACGTCACCCCCTGGCAGGAGCGTGAGCGGCGAGCGCGAGGAGAGCGGCCGCCCGAGTTCTTCCTCGATACGAAGGAACAGCCGTACCTGACGCCGGCCGCGCGGCCCTTCCAGCTCAATCGCGTCTGGGGCCATGGCGGCAAGACCAACATCTGGGGCCGCGTCAGCCTGCGCTACAGCGAGATGGACTTCCGCGCCGGCGAGCGCGATGGCTGGGACATCCCCTGGCCGATTCACTACAGCGATCTCGCGCCCTACTACGACCAGGTCGATCAGTTGATCGGTGTGTATGGCGGCGACGATGACTCGGAGGTCCTGCCGGGGAGCAAGTACTTCCTGCCGCCGCCCCAGATGCGCTGCGCCGAGGTGGCGATGTGGCGGGCCAGCGCGAAGATCGGCATCCCGTTCGTGCGCGGCCGCCGCGCCAACATGACCCGCCCGGTGCGTGGCTTCCCGGCCTGCCACTACTGCGGGCAGTGCGGGCGCGGGTGCGACACGGCCTCGTTCTTCTGCTCGGCCGATCACCTGCTGCCCGATGCCCTGAAGACCGGCCGGCTCGAGATCCGCTCCAACGCCGTCGTCGCGCGCGTGCTCGTCGATGACGAAGGCCTGGCGAGAGGCGTGCAGTACTTCGACCGCAAGACCGGGGCCGAGCGCGAGGTGCTCGGCAAGGTCGTCGTCATGGGCGCCAGCTGCGTCGACACCACGCGCATCCTGCTCAACTCGTCGTCGCCGCGGCACCCCAACGGCATCGGCAACGGCAGCGACGTCATCGGCCGCTACCTGTGCGAACAGATCCGGCTCAACGCGCGTGGCTTCATGCCCTCGCTGTATGGCAAGGAGACGACCGACGACAAGGGCATCAGCGGCGCGCACGTCTACATGCCCCGCTTCAACCACCGACCCGACCGCACGCGCGACTACCTGCGCGGCTTCGGCATGCAGTTCTGGAACACCGGCACGAGCGACCAGGGCGCGGGCCACTATGCGGGACACATCAGGGGCTTCGGCAGCGCCTTCAAGACCGACGTCCGCAAGCGGTTCCCGGCCTACGTCGAGCTGCACCCGTTCGGTGAGGTGCTGACGTACGCCGACAACCGCATCACCGTGGACCGGACGAAGACCGACCGCTACGGCGTGCCGCTGCTGCACATCGACTACCGGACGCGCGACAACGAACGGAAGATGCTCGAACACATGGCCGACACGATCGAGGAGATCGCCCAGGCCTCAGGCATCGAACTGCTCGACTACCGCCGCCTCGAGGCCGACCGCAACGGCTCGGCCATCCACGAACACGGCACCTGCCGGATGGGCGAGGACCCGAAACGATCGGCGCTGAACCGCTTCAACCAGATGCACGAGGTGAAGAACGTCTTCGTGGTGGACGGGTCGTCGTTCACCGCCGCCTCGGAGAAGAATCCCACCATCACCATCCTCTCGCTCGCCTGGCGGGCGACGGACTATCTCGTCGAGGAACTCAAGCGGGGGAATCTCTAGCGGCTTCGCAGACGGCCTTGGGTCCTGGGCCTTCGGCCTTCGACCCTTGTTCTTTGTCCTTCGACATCCCCGCATTCCGGCATCGCGGCATGTCGGCATTCTCCTGAGCTCTCCTCATGTTTCTGCAACCGCGTGCGAAGGTCCACCCCGTCATCGTCGTCGGCTCCGGTGCCTCTGGCGGCATGGCGGCGTGGAACCTGACGCGGCAGGGCGTCGACGTCCTGCTGCTCGACGCCGGCGAGAAGTTCGATCGGGCGACGTTCTGGACGCACGTGTCGCCCTGGGAAGCACGCGAGCGTCGGGCCCGTGGCGAGCAGCCACCGCCCTTCCAGCTCGACGTCAAGGAGCAGCCCTACCTCACGCCAGAGGGACAGGACTTCGAGCTCATTCGCGTCTGGGGTCATGGCGGCAAGACCAACATCTGGGGCCGCGTCAGCCTGCGGTACAGCGAGATGGACTTCCGGGCCGGCGAGATCGACGGCTGGGACATCCCGTGGCCGATCCACTACCGCGACGTGGCGCCGTACTACGACAAGGTCGATCAGCTGATCGGCGTCTGTGGGGGTGACGACGACTCGGACTCGCTGCCCGGCAGTCGCTACTTCCTGCCGCCGCCGGCGATGCGCTGCGGAGAGGTGGCGCTGGCGCGCGCCGGTGAGCGCCTGCAGATGCCCTTCGTGCGGGTGCGTCGTGCCGTGAAGACCGTGGCGCACAACGGTTTCCCGGCCTGCCACCACTGCGGGCAGTGCGGCCGCGGCTGTGACACGGCGTCGTTCTTCTGTTCGGCCGATCATCTTCTGCCGGACGCCCTGAAGACCGGCCGGCTCGAGATCCGTTCCAACGCGGTCGTTGCGCGCATTCTCGTCGATGACACGGGGCTCGCCCGTGGCGTGCAGTACTTCGACCGGAAGACCGGCGCCGAGCGCGAGGTGCTCGGCAAGGTGGTCGTGATGGGCGCGAGTTGCGTCGACACGACCCGCATCCTGCTCAACTCGACGTCTGCCGCGCATCCCAATGGCATCGGCAACGGCAGCGACGTGATCGGGCGCTACCTGTGCGAGCAGGTCCGCTTCCATGCGCGTGGCCTCATGCCGGCGCTGTATGGGTCGGCGACCCGCGACGATCGCGGCATCGGCGGCGAGCACGCCTACATGCCACGCTTCAACCATCGGCAGGGCCATCGCCGTGACTACCTGCGCGGCTTCGGCATGCAACTGTGGAACACCGGCTGCAGCGCCGAGGGGGCGGCCCACGTCGCCAGGCACGTGCCCGGCTTCGGTGCGGGCCTCAAGGCCGGCGTCCGCCAGAAGTATCCGGCGTGGGTGGAGATGCATCCCTACGGCGAGGTGCTGGGCTATCGCGACAACCGCATCACGGTGGACGCCTCGAAGACCGACCGGTACGGCGTGCCCCTCGCGCGCATCGACTACCGCATCCGTGACAACGAGCGGACGATGGTGCAGCACATGTGCGACACCGTCGAGGCGCTGGCGAAGTCGGCCGGCATCGAGCTGGTGGACTACACGCGCGGGGCCACCGATCACAACGGCTCGGCCATCCACGAGCACGGCACCTGCCGCATGGGTGACGACCCGAAGCGGTCGGCGCTCAATGCCTTCAACCAGATGCACGAGGTGAAGAACGTCTTCGTGGTGGACGGATCGGCGTTCACCACCGCGTCCGAGAAGAATCCGACCATCACGATTCTCTCGCTCGCGTGGCGCGCCACCGACTACCTGGCGGAGGAACTGAAGCGCGGCAATCTGTAAGCGCCGCGTTTGTGTGCCGCCGCCGGCTGGTGTGCAATGGGGTATGTCCCGCTCCCGGCCCGGACCCCTGGTCGCCTCGCTCGTCCTCGCCCTGCTGCTGGGCTCGACCGTCTCCGCCGTCGCCCAGATGGGGGCGACACCGATGCCGTCGGCGCCGGCGACCGCACCGGCACAGGCGCAGCCCACGTCCGCCCCGGTGCACGACCTGGCCAGCGATGGCCCGTTCAGTCTCCTGTGGTGGCAGTTCCTGGCGATGCCCCTGGTGGCGAGTCTGTCCTGAGCCGCCGATCACGCTGACCTTCGCGGCTGGTGTTCGCCTTCGGCTGCACGCAGATGCAGCTCACGAGACCTGGCCTACCAGTGGGTAGGCGCCATGCTGCGGGGTGGGCTGTCGCCGGCGTTCTTCTGGCCCTCGAGTCGTTCCAGTTGCGCGATCGGATGCGCCTGGCCACGACCGTGGGGCTCACCTACGACACGACCCGCGAGCAGATGAAGGCCGTCCTGGCGGGCCTCACCGACGTCCTCGCCTCGCATCCCAAGATCTGGCCCGACAGCATCACCGTGAGGTTCATGGAGTTCAGCCAGAGTTCGCTCGACATCGAGGTCATGGCGTGGTTTCAGGTCCCAACGTGGGGCGAATTCCAGGTCTGCCGCGAAGAGGTGCTGCTCGAGTTCATGCGCGTCGTCGAGGAGGCCGGTTCGAGCTTCGCGTTCCCGACGCAGACCGTCCATCTCGTGAAGCCGCCTGACCACGCGACGCCTGCACCGGAGGCCGCGAGGCCGACGGTCTAATCGTTTCATTCACGCTTCGGAGGGTGTCTGCGCCGGTGCCTCTCGGTATGCTGGAGGACATGCGCCCGTCGTCACCCTCTTGCGTCGCCCAGCGAACGGTCCGTCGTGTGGTCCTGGCTGCCGTGTGCGTCGGCCTGCTGGCGACGACCGGCAGCGCCGCCTTCGCGCAGACGGGCCCGCCCTCGTCCGAACCGGGGGAGTCGCGTGAAGCGCCCGGTCATCTGATCGTCATCGCGCGAGATGCGCAGGGAGGTCGCCTGCCCGGGGCCACCGTCGTGTTCTCGAGCCCCGGTGCCGATGCCAGCAGCGGCAACCCGCGCGTGCTGGTGACCGATGCCTCGGGTGAGGCCACCATCGACATCACGCCTGGCGACTACCGGTTGGTCGTCGAACTGCCAGGCTTCGAGCCCGCCACGGTCGAAGCGCTCGTGCGGCCCGGCGAGACGGCCGAGGCCGTCGCCACGCTGAGCCTCGGAGGCTACGCCGAACAGGTGGCCGTGCGGGCGCAGCCCGAGACCTTCGTGCCGCCGACCTCCGACGGTCAGGTCGAGACGCTCAGCCCGAAGGAGATCGACCAGCTGCCAGACGACCCGGAAGAACTGGCCTTCGCGATCGAGGCGCTGGCCGGTGTTGGCGCCGAGATTCGCATCAACGGCTTCGAGGGCGGCACGCTGCCACCCAAGGAACAGATTCAGGTCGTCCGCATCCGCCGCGACCCGTTCAGCACCGACAGCATGGGCGCGGGGCAGGTCCGCGTCGAGATCATCACGCGCCCGGGTGGCACCGCCTGGCGGCACGAGGTGTCCGCAGGGCTGCGCGATCAGTCCATCGACGCGCGTCCGGCCTTCTCGCCGACGCAGCCCGACGGCCAGACCCGTCGTCTGAGCTGGAGCTTCAGCGGGCCCATCGTGACGGGCCGCTCGTCGATCTCGGGGCGCCTGTCCCTGCGCGACTCGTTCGACGCACAGGCGATCATCGCGACCGGCGCGCCGACGACGTTTCCCGGGCTGGTGAACACCGAGCGGCAGCGCGTCGACGGCGAGGTACGGGTCGAGCACGCGCTCAACGCCACGCAGACGCTGCGCGGCGAGTACCAGCGCTGGGATTCGACCGGCGACAATCTCGGCGTGGGCGAGTTCGAGCTGCCCGAGCGCGCGTTCGCCGACGACACCGCCGGCAACATCGCGCGCCTCTCGGCGATTGGCACCATCGGCAAGCACTTCCTCAACGAACTCCGGCTCGAGTACGTCGACGTCAGCAGCTCGGTCGATTCGATCAGTGACGCCGTGGGCCTGAACGTCCCGAATGCGTTCCGGGCGGGCGGGGCCCAGCGTCAGGGTGGCCGTCGCGACCAGGAGATCGAGATCGCGCAGACGGTCGATCTGATCAGCCATCCGAAGCACAAGATCCGCTTCGGCTTCGAGACCGAGCTCGGCTGGACGCGCACCGATCGCGTCGACAACTACATCGGCACGTTCACCTTTGCGAGTCTGGCCGACTACGAGGCCGGGCGGCCCCGGCAGTTCACGCAGCGTGTCGGCGACCCGCTCGTGTCGTACGACCGCCAGGAGTTCAGCTGGTTCGCGTACGACGAGGTGGAACTCCGCGAGGGCCTCCGCTTCGGCTTCGGCTTCCGTCACGACGTGCAGTCGTTGCTGGACGACTTCAACAACGTCGCGCCGCGGGCGAGCGTGGCGTGGACGCCGAAGGACCGTCCGAAGACCACGCTCACGGCCGGCGTCGGCGTCTTCAACGAGTGGTACCAGCCGTGGGTCTCCGAGCAGACGCTGCAGCTCGATGGCACGAGGCAGCGCGACCTCATCATCCGCGACCCCGGCTATCCCGATCCGTTCGGCGGACAGGGCATCGCGGCACTGCCGCCGCCCAGCATCCTCCGCGAGGCGGACGAGCTCGACATGACCGTCAACACCCGCGCGTCAGTGGGCCTCGAGCATCGCTTCTCGCAGCAACTGCGCGTGCAGCTCAACGTCTATGGACAGACGACGGCGGACCGGCTGCGTGGCTTCAACGCCAACGCGCCGCTCGATGGCGTCTTCCCGGACTCCGACTTCGAGCGCATCACGGAGATCGAGTCCACCGGCAAGGCGCGCACGGCCGGGTTCGACTCGAGCGTCAGACTCTCCCGCGAGGACGGCAAGGCCTCGGGCCTCGTGCGCTATCAGTACCGGCAGGCGTGGAACGACTCGGACGGCCCGACGTCGCTGCCGGCCGACAGTCGCGACCTCGACGCGGAGTGGGGACCGGCGTCGTGGGACGTCAGGCACCGCATGTTCGGCTTCGTGCGCATGGAGTTGCCGATGGGCCTGCGGGCCAACGCCTGGGGAGACATCGCGTCTGGCGCGCCGTACACCATTCGTACCGGGCTCGACGACAACGGCGACACCGTCTTCACCGACCGGCCTGACGGTCTCGGTCGCAACACCGAGCGCGGCACGTGGCAGCGCACGCTCAACCTGCGGCTCGGCTGGCGCCCGGAGTTCGGCGGCGGCGGGTCCACTGCAGGCGCGCAGGGCGCGGGCTCGGCGCCCGGGCCGCGTCCGACCCCTCGCGGCGTCGAGTTCTACGCGCAGGCCTGGAACGTCCTCAACGAGACCAACTTCACGCGCTTCGCCGGCGTGATGACCTCGCCGTTCTTCCTGCAGCCCACGGGATCGGCGCCGGCTCGACGGTTCGACTTCGGCACGCGCGTGTTCTTCTAGGGCTACCGGCCGCCGCTGACGTCGACGATCGCCCCCGTGATGTAGCTGGCCTCGTCCGACAGCAGCCAGAGGATGGTGCGGGCCACTTCCTCCGGGTCGCCCCCGCGCTGCATCGGGATGGCGCCCTTGATGCGGTCGATGCGTCCGGGCTCGCCGCCGCTCGCGTGAATCTCCGTGTGGATGGGACCGGGCCGCACGCCGTTCACCCGCACGCCCTCGGTGGCGATTTCGCGTGCCAGACCGATGGTCATCGAGTCCACCGCGCCCTTGGAGGCGGCGTAGTCGACGTACTCGTTGGCGCCACCGATCGTCGCGGCCATCGATGAGACGTTGACGATGGCCCCACCAGCCCCGCCGTGGCGTGTGGACATCCGTCGCACGGCCTCCCGCGCGCACACGAAGCTGCCGATGACGTTGGTCGCCAGGATGCGCGTCCAGCGCCGCACGTCCATGGCATCGAGGCGCATCTGGCGCTCGAGCACACCGGCGTTGTTCACGAGCGCGGTGATCGGACCCAGTCGTGTGTCGAGTTCGCGGAACACCCGCAACACATCGTCTTCGACGCTGACGTCGGCCTGCAGCGCGAGCGCCGTGGCGCCGGTGGCTTCGAGCTCGGCGACCAGCGCCTCGGCGGTCGCTGTCCGCTCGAGGTACGTGAACGCCACCGCGTAGCCGCGGGCCGCCGCAAGTCGCGCCGTGGCGGCACCGATGCCGCGACTGCCGCCGGTGATGAGGATGAGGGGACGTGACATGCCGTCCGCGATTCTACGATTGCGGGTCACGGCGCGGGGCGGGCGGGCGCGGGGGCTGGGGGCTGGAGACTCGAACACGGGCCCGGGCCCGGCCCCCCCGCGCTTAGGTCCGTGGAGGCGCCCGGAGGACGTCGTACTCGAGCAGCACCGTGCCGCTGCCCTCGTAGGTGCGATGGCCGCGCAGCGCGAGCGTCAGGCTCGAGCCCTTCGGCAGCAGCGGGATGCCCGAGCCGAGCAGCACGGGCACGACGGCGAGCTCGACGCGGTCGACGGCGCCGGCATCGGCCAGCTGACGGAAGAGCAGGCCGCCGCCGAAGAGCCAGATGTCGCCGCCGGGCTCACGCTTCAGTTGCGCGATCACCGCGGCGGGGTCGTCTGCGGTCACGCGCACCCGCGGATGGTCGGCCGGCGACAGCGTGCGCGAGAACACGACCGTCGGCTTGCCGTACACGCCGCCGTCGGTCACGCCGCCCTCGTACGCCAGCATCGTCTCGTAGGTCTTGCGGCCCATCACCAGCGTGTCGAATCGCGCGAACAACGCGGCGAAGTCGATGTCGGGATCCATCGGGATCCAGTCGTAGCTGCCGTCCTCGGCGGCGATGAAGCCGTCGAGGCTCGAGGCCACCTGGTAGCAGAGTCGTCGCGAAGGGGTCGAGCTGGTGCCGGTCGTTGCGCTCACGTCGTCGGTCTCCGCACGTCCTGACGACCCGCCCCGCATCGAAGTTCCACGATGCCGGTGCCCGGCGCCCGGTGCCCGGTGCCCGGCAGATGGCGGTGCCCGCTGCGCGCAACCGGCTCCCCCGGCCGATGGCGATGCCCGCTGCGAGTAACCGGCTCCCCCGGCAGATGGCGGTGCCCGCTGCGCATAGCCGGCTCTCCCGGCAGATGGCGGTGCCCGCTGCGCGCAACCGGCTCCCCCGGCAGATGGCGGTGCCCGCTACGCGCAACCGGCTCTCCCGGCAGATGGCGGTGCCCGCTGCGCGCAACCGGCTCCCCCGGCCGATGGCGATGCCCGCTGCGCGCTTCATTCTGCACTCTGAATTCTGAATTGTGTGTTGTGTACCATCCCTCATGCTCTTCCGTACCCTCCTGCTCGTGCTCGCGATGGCCGGCGTCGCGGTGGCGCAGCCGCCGACGGTCACCGAGGCCGACTTCGTCATCCGCGACTTCCGCTTCAACTCGGGCGAGACGCTGCCGGCCCTGCGCATGCACTACCGCACGCTGGGCACGCCGCGGCGCGACGCGAGCGGGCGAGTGCGCAATGCCGTGATCGTGCTGCACGGCACCAGCGGCACCGGCGCGCAGTTCCTGAGCCCGCAGTTCGCCGGCGAGCTCTTCGGCCCCGGGCAGCCGCTCGACGCCGCGACGTACTTCATCGTGCTGCCCGACAACATCGGGCACGGCCAGTCGAGCAAGCCGAGCGACGGGTTGCGCGCGACGTTTCCGCGCTACGGCTACGAGGACATGGTGCGCGCGCAGTATCGGCTGATGACCGAGGGCCTCGGCGTCACGCGCCTGCGGCTGGTGATGGGCACGTCGATGGGCGGCATGCACACGTGGCTCTGGGGCCAGCGCTACCCGGAGGCGATGGATGCGCTCATGCCGCTCGCCAGCCTGCCGGACCAGATCGCCGGCCGCAACCGCGCCTGGCGCCGCGTCGCCATCGACGCGCTGCGCACCGATCCGACCTGGGCCAACGGCAACTACACCGCGCCGCCGCGCGGCATGCGTACGGTGGCGCAGATGCTCTGGCTGGCCAGCAGCAACCCGGTGATTCGCCTCGCACAGGCGCCGACGCTCGCCGAGGCCGATCGCGTGCTCGACGACTACGTCACCACCTACATCAAGACCGCCGACGCCAACGACCTCCTCTACAACTTCGAGTGCTCGTTCGACTACGACCCGAAGCCCGGCCTCGACCGCATCGTCGCGCCGCTCATGGCCATCAATTCAGCCGACGACATCATCAACCCGCCCGAGCTCGGGGTACTGGAGCGGGAGATCCGCAGGGTCAAGGGCGGCCGGGCCATCGTCCTGCCGTTCAGCGCCGACACCGTCGGCCACGGCAGCCACACGAAGGCGGTGCTGTGGAAGGCCCACCTCGCGACGCTGCTGAAGGCGACCGCGCAGCCGTAGAGGCGTCGATGCCCACGACCGCCTCGCCGGTTCCCGCGTCCACTAATCTTCCGGGCGCTCACCCGCTGGCGCCATCTTGACCACGCGCGGATCGAACCGCGCCAGCACGTCCACCAGATCCTGCTGGGCGGCCATCACCGCGTCGATGTCCTTGTAGGCCATCGGCACCTCGTCGAGTCCCGCCGAGATCAGCGTCACCTGGCGGTCACGCAAGACGGCCTTGGCCTGCTCCCACGTCAGCGTGTTGCGCGCCTGCGTGCGGCTCATCGCCCGGCCCGCGCCGTGCGACGCCGACATCAGCGACGCGGTCGACCCCTTGCCGCGCACCACGTATCCCGGCGTGGCCATGGATCCGGGAATCACGCCGAGCACGCCCTCGCCGGCCGGCGTCGCGCCCTTGCGGTGCACGATCACCTCGCGTTCGGTGCCGTCGGGCAGCACGTGCCGCTCGCGCCACGCGAAGTTGTGGTGATTCTCGATGTCGAGCAACACCTCGACGCCGAGCGCCCGGGCCACCAGGCGGTGAATCACCGCGTGGTTGGCCGCCGCGTACTGACCCATCAGCTCCATCGCCGCCCAGTACTCCTGGCCCGGCTCGGTATCGAGCCCGAGCCACGAGAGCTCGGCGAGCGACGAGGGCAGCTCGGGGTGCAGCGAGCGCGCCAGCTTGCTGTAGTGCCCCGCCACCTCGGCGCCGGTGCCGCGACTGCCCGAGTGACTGAGCAGCGCGAGGTACCGCCCGGTCGGCAGTCCCGCCGAGGCGTCACCGACCGTGAGCACACCGAACTCGACGAAGTGGTTGCCGCTGCCGCTCGTGCCCAGCTGCGACCAGGCCTTGTCCTTCAGCCGCTGCGTGACCGGCGACACGGTCCAGTCCGCGTCGAGCACCGGGTGCAGCTGCTTGTCCGTGTGCGTTGCCCCGACGCCGAATCGCGTCTCGCGCTGCAGCACCGCGGTCAGCCGATCCTTCATCGTATCGAGCGTCTCGGCCGGCAGGTCGAGCACCGTCAGCTTCATGCGGCACGCGATGTCCACACCGACCGCGTACGGGATGACGGCGTTGTCGGTGGCGAGCACCCCGCCAATCGGCAAACCGTAGCCGACGTGTGCATCGGGCATCAGGGCCCCGGCGACCGACACCGGCAGGCTGCACGCAGCCGCCATCTGGGCCACCGCCCGTTCCTCCATGTCGTGGTCGCCACTCCAGATCCGGTACGGCGCCAGCTCGGCGCGTGGCGTGAACGCGTAGGCCTCGCGCGCGGTTTCGATGCGAGCCGCAAGCGTTCCCCACCGCAGGTCGTGGATGTACTCGCCAGGCGCGTTCGCGATCTGCCGCAGGGCGTCGGCCACTTGCGCATCGGTCTGACCGTCGGCCAGCGCCGCGCCGACCAGTCGCTGCGCGTCCTCGACGCACGCCCCGGGGATGCCCAACGCCAGCAACTTCTTCGTCTTCATGTCCTGCTCCGCTTCGTGGGTGGTGGAGATCAATCAACCGCGCCTTACCGTGTCGATCACGCGCGCGTCACGCCGTCGCTCGAGACCGTCACCGTGCACGTCCCATCGTCATGTGCGTTCATCGCGACCGAAGCCCCGGTGAACTCGCCAATCACCGCGGCGTTGGTCGTCGTATGGCGCGTCGGCGCCAGCGTGCGGAACGATCCGCCACCCGCCAGTACGAGCGGCACCAGCAGCTGGTCGGCCAGATGCTGGCCGACGGGCACGCCCGCGTCCAGATAGGCTCGCGCCTCACCGCACGCCCGCGCCGCCACCGCTGCCGCCGACACGTGCTTCTCACCGAACCCGGTGATCACCTCGCACACCGCGTCGGAGGCGATCGTGATGAGCAGCACGTTGCCCGGGCCCGGCGACGTCGAGACCTCCACCGGTTCCAGGGACGCCCAGGGCACATCGAGCTGCGTGTGTACCGCCGCGAGTTCGCGGTTGGCCACACCGACCGGCACGCCCGACACCAGCGCGCGTGCCGAGACCTGCACCGGCCCCCGATCGAGCAGCACGAGCGGCGTGAGCCGATCGACCGGCGCGACGTCCACGACCAACCGACCACCGCCCGCCGGGTAGAACCCGTGACGCTCGAGGCGAGCCTCGACCCGCGCCCTCATGCACCGCAGCAGCGGCAGCAGCGTCGCGTCGAGGAACTCGAACGGGGGCGCGTACGGGTTGTGCGTGCCGCCCTCGAGCACGACGCGCGACGGCTCGCGCGCCAGCAGCAGCGCCGGCAGGATGGCCTGCAGCACCAGCGTCGCGCTGCCGGCGGTGCCGATCGAGCACTGCAGGTCGCCGCCGCGCACCGCGCCGGGCGTGAACGTGATCGCCTCCGACCCGAGCTCGGCCCCGGAGGCGACGGCGCCGCACACCCGCGCCGCCGCCTCCACCGCCGTCAGGTGCTGCCGGAGCAGCCCTGGCTTGGGCCGGCCCGCGCGAATCCGCTCCAGGCGGAAGGGCTGGCCGGTGACGAGCGACAGCGCCAGGGCCGTGCGGAGGATCTGCCCACCGCCTTCGCCCTGGCTGCCGTCGATGCGTAGAAGGTCATTCATGGTCGTGTCACTCGGACGGTGTCTTGAGATTGCAGGTGAGGTGCCAGCCTCTTCCCTGCGCGGCGACTCTCGAGGCAAATGTCTGACAGCACGGTACTTCGGCCCAGTCGCCAAGCGCCTGCCGCCTCCGATGGCTGGCGCGCCTTCTTATCTCTTGAGATAGGATGTATCTGAATGGAGCACGCCAAGCCTCTCGTCGTGATCGGGTTGCTCGGCACCTCGCTCGACCGCGGGACCGGCGTGCAGCGGTGGGAGCGGTGGCGCCCGAGCGTCGCGCTCTGCCAGCACGACGACCTCGTGGTGTCGCGCTTCGAGTTGGTGTATCCGACGGCGTTTCGGGCGCTCGCGGCCCACGTGCAGGACGACATCGGCCACGTCTCGCCGGAGACCGTGGTGCGGCTGCACGCCGACTCGACGCCGGATGCCTGGGACTTCGAGTCGGTGTATGCGAGCCTGCACGACTTCGCGCGGGCGTATCCGTTCGATCCCGATCGCGAGGACTACCTCGTGCACATCACCACCGGGTCGCACGTCGCGCAGATCTGCCTGTTCCTGCTCACCGAGTCGCGCCATATCCCGGGGCGGCTCGTCCAGACCAGCCCGCCGCGTCGCAGCCGCGGCATCGCGCCGGGCGCGTACCAGGTGATCGATCTCGACCTGTCGCGGTACGACCGCATCGCCTCGCGGTTCGCCACCGACGCGCTCGACGAGCGGGCGATTCTCACGTCCGGCATCGAGACGCGCAACGCGGCGTTCCAGGCGATGGTGGCGCAGCTCGATCGCGTGGCGACGCGCTCCGATGCGCCGGTGCTGCTGCTCGGTCCGACCGGTGCGGGCAAGTCGCGCATGGCCCGCCGCATCTATGACCTCAAGAAGGCGCGCCGCCGCGTGCGTGGGCCGCTGGTGGAGGTCAATTGCGCGACGATCCGCGGCGATGCGGCGATGTCGGCGCTGTTCGGGCACATCCGCGGCGCGTTCACGGGGGCGGCGCACGACCGGCCCGGGTTGCTGCGCACGGCCGATCAGGGGGTGCTCTTCCTCGACGAGATCGGCGAGCTCGGGCGCGACGAGCAGGCGATGCTGCTGCGGGCGCTCGAGGAGAAGCGCTTCCTGCCTCTCGGCGGCGACCGCGAGGTGAGCAGCGACTTCCAGCTGATTGCCGGCACCAATCGCGACCTCGCGCAGGCCGTGCGCGACGGACGCTTCCGCGACGACCTGCTCGCGCGCATCAACCTGTGGACGTTCCGCCTGCCGGGGCTGGCCGAGCGCCCCGAGGACATCGCGCCGAACCTCGCGTACGAACTGGAGCAGTTCCGGCAGCGCACCGGCGACGCCGTGACGATCAGCGCCGAAGCGCGTGCGCTGTTCCTCGAGTTTGCGGAGGGCCCGGAGGGCCGGTGGCCCGGCAACTTCCGCGACCTCGCGGCGGTGACGACGAGGCTGGCCACCCTGGCACCGGGCGGGCGGATCACCGTCGGTCAGGTGCAGGCCGAGATGGCCGCGCTGCGTGCGCTGTGGGGCACCGCGCCGGCGGGTGGCCGCGGCGGGCCCTCGCTGGTCGACGTGGTGCTGCCCGATGGGCAGGGGGCGGACCTGGACCGGTTCGACCGTGTGCAGCTCGAGGACGTGCTGTCGGTGTGCCGCACCGCTCCCACCCTGTCCGCCGCCGGCCGCGCGCTCTTCGAGCGCTCGCGGGCGCGCAAGCAGAGCGTCAACGACGCCGATCGGCTGAGGAAATACCTGCTGCGGTTCGGCCTCGAGTGGGCAGGCGTGAGGGCCGCGTTGTCGGCGCCGCAAGCCTGACGCGCACCGTCACCGTGAGGGAAGGGGTTGCCCTGCCCTGCCGGGATTGCTAGACTACTGGTTCCTCTCGGGCGCCCGCGCCCTGTGCTGGGAGGTCGTTCAACGGTAGGACACCACGCTCTGGACGTGGTTATCGGGGTTCGAATCCCTGCCTCCCAGCCAAACTTCCTCGCAAGCTCGTCGTTTGGCTGGTAGGCCCGTATTCAGGCGTGTTTCGGCTCGTTTTACACTCGCCGCACCACGCTCGAACCCCTGCCGTGAGGCGCTTCCCGGCGACCTCGCCAGCTCTTCCGCAGCCCCGATCTTGAAAGAATCTTGAAACTTCCGCCGTCGAGGCGTGCCTGACAACGCCCCGGACAGGGTGGGGTAGGGCCCGCTCTCCGAGCGGGCCGTCACCGCTGTCTCGGGCTGGGAGGGCCGGCTCGCCGAGCCGGCCGACTGCCTCGCCCCCGCGCCAAATCCCAACCCACGCTCCAGCTTCGCCGCCGCGACCTGCAGGTTCGCCAGCGTCTGGTTGTCGTACCGCTCCGTCGTCGTGGTCGACGCATGCCCCAGCAGGTCGCGCACTTGCGCCAGCGGCACCCCGCGCTCGACCAGGCGAGACGCCTACTCGTGCCGCAGGTCGTGCCACCGCAGGTTGATGCGCCGGAACGTCTCCTGCGACTCGTCGGACAGGCCCTGGTAGTTCAGCCGTGGATTCCACGTCGGCGTGTGGCCATGCGCCTTCAGCACGATGGACTGCCACATCCGGTGGAAGAGGCGATAGGGCTCGCCGACCTCGTTGCTGAACACGCGCGTCTCGAGCGGCTTCGGGTTGCCCTCCACATCCCGCCGCAACCACGCGAACACCTCGCGTAGCCGCGTCGTCGCGATCGGCACCAGCCGCGTCTTGCGGCTCTTCGTCGTCTCACCACGCAGCGTGATCAACCCACGTTCGAGGTCGATGTCGGCGAAGCGCAGCGCCAGCATCTCGCCGGAGCGCATGCCCGTGTCGATGGCGGCGACGATCAGGGCCTGGATGTGCGTCGGCGCCTGCGCCAGCAGCGCGGCCTCTTCCGGCTCGTCGATGCGGCGCCGGCGTACGTTGTCTTCCTGGAACTTCTTGATCAGCGTCTCGGAGCCACGCTTGAACGGCGTCGTCGTGATGTACTCACGCCCGATGGCCCAGTTCAGCATGTGGCGCAGCAGGTCGACGATGCGGTTCACCGCGCTGGGGGAGAGCACGCGCACGCCACGTCGGTGGACGGCGCGCGGCTTCCGCAGGTCGGCGATGAAGTCCTGCACGTCGGCGGTGCGGATGTCGCCCAGGGCGCGGTCGCCGAATCGATCCACGAACGGCTTCACCGACCAGGTGTAGTTCTTGCCCATCGCCAGGCGCTTGGGGATCACGTGCTGCTCCCGGTAGATCTCCGCGAGCTCGCGGAACGTCATGGGTCCGGCCTTCGGCGCCGCGAGGCCGCGCGTGTCAAACGTGCCGGCGCGCATCGCCATGCGCATCTCGTCCAGCACCGCACCGGCCTCGGCCTTCGACCGGATCTCGCGATTGGCCCACTTGGTCAGGCTCACGCGCACGCCGCGGAAGCTGCCCCACCACGGGTGCTCGCAGCGGTCGCGGTTGCGGCCCTTGTGCTCGCACAGCTTGTACAGACCCATGACGTTCCCCTTGGCCTACCGACCCACCGACGCGCCCATCGTCGACGCAGTCGCGCTGCTCCCGCCGCCAGGCAGGTGCCGCGTGTTGCGCTCGTACCACTCGTCGAGCCACACCGGGCGCACGCGGATGCAGCGCCGCCCGCCGATGCGGACGTGCCGCAGCTCGTTGCGCTCGCACGCGGTGTAGATCGTGTCCTTGCAAACTCCAGCGTACTCCGCCGCCTCTCCGACGTTCATCCATGCGCGCATGTGACAGCTCCTTGAACGGATACGGTTGAGGTGTCGACGCGCGGACGCGCATCGACCGATGCCGTACCGACGCAGCCCGAAGGGTGCACCGGTGGAGGCGGCTCGACTCGCGCGGAGGGCTGCCTGAGGCGCTCGCGCGTGGAGCGATGGGCCGGGGCGCCGAGCGGCTGCTGCGACTCGGCGGTTCCGGCGGCCGGGAGAGATCCGGCTCGTATGTTCTATAGAACTCGCTGCCGCGTCGATTTCTTTCCGGGTGCCCGCTGGCGTACGAGGCCGAGCGCGGGTCGTGTCAGTTCGCGTCGGTCGCTGGGTTGGACTCAATTCGCGATCGGACGAACTGCCGTTAAGGTGATTGACCGGCTGTGCTACATCGGTGGCCCCGAAGGTACTCTTCTCGGACTCGCCCAAGAACTCGGTCAGTCGCACGACGGAGCGTCGTAGCCCAGTAGCCTTTCCTTCAACGAGGGCACGCCATGCAGCTCGTCCCTGGCCTCATTGCTGCGGCCCTGACGGTTGTCGCAGTTGTCCCCGCGCAAGTCGGCGCGCAGCGGCAGTCGTCCGTCGATTCCCTCCTGGCGGAGTTTCATCGCCCCCAGTACTTCTGGCAGCAGCTCGAGGTTGCCAAACGTCTGGTCTCCGCGGGAGACCGACGCGCAATCGAGCTGGTGGAGCCCCTTGTGACCCATGAGGATCGACATCTGCGAGGCAATGCCGCGTACGTCCTCGCGGGATCGGGCGAAGCCCGAGGCTTTGACGTCCTGGCCGCGATCCTGAGCGATCGCTCTGAACGCCCGATCGGTCAAGGCATTCCAGGCGGCAGTATGACCGTGGGTCGCCAGATCACAGCCGACCGGTACTACGCGGTACACCTGCTTGGCGAACTGGGGAGCGGCCGGGCGGTGGACGTCCTGGTGCCGTTGCTGGCGGACGCGGAGGTCAACTACAAGGTGGCATGGGCGCTCGGGAAGATCGGTGACCCCCGAGCAATTCGCCCCCTGATCTCGGCCCTGGACGACTCAGATGCGCTTGTTCGCGTTGGGGCCATCCAAGCGCTCGCGGAACTCCGGGCAGCCGAGGCGTTGCCAAAGCTGCAAGAACTGCTCAACGACAACGAGATGCCGAGGGCGGGTGCCCGCGTTCCCGTCGCACATACCGCACGGGCGTCGATCGCGAGGCTACAGGCCGCGCGTTGAGGTGCGCGGACTGACACGCAGCAAAGTCGGGTCCGTGTTCGGTCCGTCTGAAGCCGGCGATGAGTCCCTGCGATTGGTGGGAGGAGTACCACCAACTGCGCTCGTGGGCCGACCGAGGACACCGCCGAGACAACGCCAACTGACCACTCATCAGGAGCACGATGCGCGGTCTCGCAGGCTGGCACTCGCCATCGCTCTCAAGCTCAAGACTGATCCGGGGCTTGTCGCCGTTGCTGCAGACCGTGTCGCGAGGCGCGCCAAGGAGGCGAGTGCCGGCGAGCGTCAGGAGCTGGCGGAGTGGGCGAGACTCCTCGCCACGCTGTCGCCCGCGCAGCTCCGGAAGTTTCTGGTCGAAGACAGCCAGCGGGCCACTCGCCTTCGGCAATCACTCCCGGCGCTCCAACTCCTGTCTGCGACGGAGCGCGAGGCCGTGCTGCACAGTGAGAGCGACGCAGATGTGCTCGCGGCGATCGGTCGCCGCCCATGACGCGGGAGCGGTAGCACGATAACCGTGCTACAGTGCTACGCGGTGATTCGGACGCTGGCCGACGACGCGACACGGGACATCTGGAACGGCGTCAACTCGAAGGCCGCCCGCCGTATCCCGAAGGATCTGTGGCCGATCGTTCGCCGCAAGCTGGATCAGATCGACGCGGTGACGAGGGTCGATGACTTGCGGGTGCCGCCCGGAAACCGATTGCACGCGCTCACCGGCGACCTGGCAGGCCAGCACGCCGTGCGCGTCAACGACCAGTATCGACTCGTGTTCCGGTTCGAAGGCTCCGACGCGTTCGACGTGCGCTGCACCGATTACCACTGAGGACATCGACATGCTCCCGACCCATCGTCCGCCGACGCACCCCGGTGAGATGCTCCTGAAGGAATTCCTTGAGCCGCTGGGCGTTTCGCAGGTCGAGGCCGCCCGGCGGATGAGCATTCCGTTCCAGCGCCTCAACGCCATCGTCCGGGGACGTCGAGGCGTCAGCGCGGACACGGCGCTGCTGTTCGAGGCGCTGACGCAGTGGGACGCCGAGATCTGGTTGACGCTCCAGGCCAAGTGGGACCTCTGGCACGCGTTGAAGGCCCGCGGGGCTCGGCCCAGAGTGCGCCCACTGGCACAGAGCGCGTGACCGTGAGACATCGATGGCCCAGCGCCTGACGCGACGCGACGGCGGGTGGCGCCCATGCCGAAGGGTTGGGCTCACGCTGCATGCCTTTTGAAGCCTTGGGCAAGGACGCGCTCGGCCGCGATCTCTTCTTCTGTGGCATCGCGTCACCGGCAGACGTCGGCGTTGCGAAGTGGCCGCCGCCGCACTTCGTCGTTCTGCTGGTGTGGCATGCCGATGGCGTGTCCACCGAAGTGGTGTCAGGGCTCGTGGAGGAACTCTTCAACCGTGGCGCTTCGTACCTCTGCACCTGGGGCAGGGACTGCGAACGCGTGCATGACGTGGCTGAAGAGACCGACGCGTTCCCGTCCGAGTTGGCCTCCCCTGAGGACGCCGTTCGGCTGACGACGTGGCACACAGACGATTCTTTGGAGGAGGTCGTCGACTTCCTGCTGCGGTCGACGGTGCCGAACGCGTACTACGCGCCGACGACGACAACGTCGCTAGTTCTCTGCATCGGCGACGATGCGCTGGCGCACGCGACGCGGCAGGCGCTCATCGGCTCGCGGGACCGGCTTGATGTGTCAGGGACGACATGATGCGCGACTTCGTCGAGCACCTCGGAGAATGGACGACGGCACTGCCTCGAAGATGTCGAGGTCGGACGTCGTTCGGTGCAGGCCGTACCCCATCGCGACCGAAAACCCGCCAACGCAGTGCAGCTCAATCGGCTCCGTCTGAGGGCTCACCGCCAGCGCGTCGTCCACGTCTCTCAGGAACTCACCCCAGGGCGACGGGATGCTAGGCGCCATAGACCAGACTCTCCGGACGAAGGTCGCTCAGGATGTTCCAGTGCGCGGCGTCGGGTGGGCGATTGGCGCGCAGCCAGCGGCGCTCCGCGTCGGTGAGGGAGCTCCTCCCGAAGACGTCCTCCCGGACCAGGCGACTCCGCTCGAGCAGGGCCTCTCTCGCCTCGAGGACCAGCGCCACGTCGAGCCCCTGCAGGTGGGCGACGTTCCGGGCGAGGCTCACGACGTACCCGAGACGATTCTGCAAGTCCCGCTGCTTGACCTGAGGCAAGAGCCAGTCCCAGTCGAGGTCCGGGAACGTCAGCAACAGCCAGGGCAGGGCCTCGGCCGTGCGCGGGTCCAGTGCCTCGGCTGCGAGTGCGTCGAGCAGCAGGGTGCCCGGATTCCTCCGGGGCCGACCCTTTCGGAGGTGAGAGAACCCCGGGTAGCCAAGGTCCGCAAGTTCGGCAGCGAGCGCGTCGGCGTCGACGGTCGATCTTCCTGCGGTGGTGGGCAAGCTCGTGGCCGGAAGCTGCAGGACGCGCGCGAGGCGGCGGCGCAACGCGTCCGCCGGCTTCCGCCGGCCGCTCTCGAGCAGTGCGACGTAGCCTTGAGACACGCCAAGGCGCGCCGCCAGCGTCGCTTGGGTCCAACCGCGCTCGTCGCGCGCCTCCTTGAGCATCTCGTGGTCCACGGCAGGTCGCTCCGCTGGCTATTACAGCACAGGTAATAATCTCAATAGCCTGCAGCCTATTCTCCGGTGCGCGTTCTATAGCCTGTGGCCTATGAGAAGCCTGTGCACCTGGCCACAGCGCGTGGTAGGTTTCCGAGCCAGTGGCCCAGCCGTCTACTGCCCAGATCGTGGCCGAGAAGGCTCTCGGGTTGGAGTGCGGTCAGGCCTGCGTGGACTGGGCGATGGGCTTGCTCGAGGCGGGTTGCGAGAGTTGTGAGGTAGCGATCCTTGCGGGCATGGCTCCTCCTTACAACCACTTCGAGGTGGCAGCCAGGCGCGACCACGCGCTTGTCGACCTTGGGCTCGCTGCAGTCCCGAAGGACGAAGCGGTCCGGCTCTTTGTTGCCGAGATGTTCCGTCGGGCTGGCGATGACGAGGCGGAGCAGCGGCGGGTGCTACGGGCGGTGAGTGAGATGTGCGTCGCGGACGGCTATCGAGCGGACCTCTACGACTTCCACTTGATTGATTGCGCGTTCGACGATCTCGCCGAGGGGAGCTACCCGGGTCACTGGCCCGGCGCGACGCCACACACCATCTCAGGCATCCTCGGGGTCCACATCGCCCGGTTTCTCGATGGCATCTGAGGCGCCGGTCAGCCGACCGGGTGCGAGCGTGCCGTCTGGATCCCTTCGGAGAGCCACCGGTTCATCGCTGACCGTCGCGAGCATCGTCGCAGCCACGGTGGCGACCGCCATGATGGCCGTCACGGTCGCCTGCGCCCCGGAATCGGCACCGGCCGACCGCCTGCTGGACGAGTTCGAGAAAACCTCCGTGTCGTGGCGGCAACTCGATATCGCGAGGCAGATCGTGCGCACTGGCGACCAGCGCGCCGTGCAACGGCTGGAGTCCTGGCTCGACCACGAGGACCGACACCTTCGCGGCAACGCCGCATTCGTGCTCGCCGCGCTCGGCGATGACCGCGGCTTCCAGACCATCGTCGCGATGGTGACCGACCGCTCGGCACGACCAGAGGGTCAGGGCATCCCGAACGCGGGGTTCAGCGTCGCTCGCCAGATCAGGACCGACCGCTACTACGCCGTCCATCTGCTCGGCGAACTCAAGGACCCGAGAGCTGTCGACCTGCTGCTTCCCCTGCTGAACGACACCGACGTCAACGACAAGGTCGCGTGGACGCTGGCCGAGATCGGTGACGAGCGCGCGCGCGCCCCGCTCATTGCGGCGCTCGACGATCGCGATGCGCATGCCCGGGTCTCGGCCATCCAGGCGCTGGTCAAGCTGAACGCCGTCGAAGCACTGCCGAAGCTGCATGAGCTCTTGAGCGACGACGAGCTGCCGAGCGCCGGAGACAGGGTGCCGGTCGCCGAGACGGCGCGTGCGGCAATTGCGGAGATTGAGAAGAGCCGACGAGCACGGAACTAGCGCGCGGGCTTGGGCCTGTGGCAGTGTGAGGCCGAACTTTCCTGCCGTCGCCGTCTCAGTGCCTGGAGCAATCATGGGGCCACTGCAACTACTGAGCTCGGGCGTTGTCGTCGTGGCGCTACTCGTCGGGCAGCCGCCAGTGTTAGACGACGCCGACATACAGATCTATCGCGCGACGTTCGAGGCGGTCGTCAGGCCAGAGGCCGAGCGTCTCGCCCCCAAAGCACCTTCCCAACGACCACCGCTGGTCGTGTACGAGCGAACCATCCCGTTCTGCGCCAGGTCGCGTCCGGGACCACCATCGCTCGACTGCGTCAGCTCGGAACTCGAGGCGTTCGAGGCGAAGCAACGCGGCCAGACTTCCTTGCCATTTGAGAGGGTCATCAGGGAGACAACCCGAGCCGCACTCGCGACGGCCTTCCGCCAGCGGAATCAACGCGCCCTGTCCCTTCCTGACGGGGTGCTGCACGAGGCCCAGACCGTGCCCGAGCCCAGACCCGAAGTGGTGCGGGAAGCGCGGAACGTCCCGTTCATCAGGTTCAGCCTGCCAGCGCGTTCCGAAGACGGCTTTGCTCTCGTCTTCGCGTCCTACACCTGCGGCAACCTGTGCGCGTATGGATGTCTCATCCTGCTCACCGAGGCTGACGGCGTGTGGCGCGTCGTGGACAAGCACCTCGCGTGGATCAGCTGAAGCACGGCAGAACTTCAGTGCCGTGCCGACCATGTGGCGGCGGGAACACTGTCGAGCCGTCCCGCTGAAGACGTCTGCCGCGGCGCACAGTCGCGACTGTAGACGGCGCCAGCCGCCGGTCACTCGACCGGTAGCGTCACGTCGACAGCAGCGCCGGTCACCGCGACGTTCTTCAGCACCGCAGTCCGCCACCGTCCCGGCACGCCCACCTCGAGGATCTCCAGTGGGCCCGCGTCGAATACCGGGAGCCGCACGCGTCCGTCATCGTCGCGCGTCCACGGCACCCGCACCTGACGGCCACCGCGCGCCTGCAGGCGGGCCCAGCCCGTCTTGGGCGCGGCCTGGCCATTCGCTGAGCTGAGGCGGAGTGACAGCCGTTGCGGTGGGATGGTCACCGTGCGCCGCCCCAGCATCCGCTCCGGAGTGACGATGCGGATAGCCGGCCGGTACGGCGCGATGCTGACGGCGTGTAGCTGCAAGCGCCGGCCCCCCTTCGCCGGAATGTCCCAGAGCGCACGCGCGACCAGGTCGAAGGACACGGAACCGGCTTCAGTCAGGCTCACCGACCGCACCTCGTGCGCCCGATCGTCGGTCAGGATCAGCAGGGCTTGCAGCTCCGAGCTGTGTGGGTCGTACACGGCGAGCTGCTGGTCGTTGATGAGGAACCCGACTTTCCGGCTGTTGGGCGACCACACGATGGCCCGGCACCAGTCCTGGTCAGGCGCGAGCGCCATCACCTCCCGTGCAGGTTCGCCAGGCCGCGCGATGTACAGGTGATCGTCAGGGGGATCGCTATTCAGGTGCTGGCGTACGAACGCGCGGGTCTGCCCGTCGGGTGCGACCGCGGTGGTGTGCGTGCGCGGCAGGAGATCCCTGGCCAGGCGACAGCCCGACGAGAGCACCACGGCAACGCAGACGAGCCACACCGACAGGGGCGCGCGCATGAGGCAGGGGAGTGTGCGCCCATGATGCGCCGCCGACCAGCACGCGCAGTCTCGGCCGCGACGGTAACGGCGGACCCCACGGGAGCGGGACCGCCGGGTCAAGGCCGCATACGCGGCGAGCGGAGCGAGCGACGCCTTGACGCCGCGTCACGCTTCCGCACAATCGCGTCCCGTCGCGGGCCAGGGTGGTGGCCACGGTGCTTGCCCGCTGTTGCAGGACATCCGGCACGGGCAGGCAGGGCGTGAACGACCCCCACGCGCGCAGCGCGGGGCGACGATTGCGTCGGCAGGCGGGGTCGTTCACGCCCTGCTTACGCATCTGTTGCGGAGTTCAGGGCAGGGCAGACGGCATACTGCGCCGTCTGAGCGTCGCCGTCGTGATGGCGGCATCCGCTTGACGGCGGGGGAGTTCCTGCAGGCGCACTCGTGCGGCCGCTCCCATGCTTCGACGTGGCGCGACCGCGGGCGACTGCAATGGCTGAGGACAACCTGTGGTCACGGAGGTTGTCTGCCGGGTCGTCCTCAGCAGTATCGCCCGATGTAGGACGCGACGACTAGGCGGCAGCGTCGACCAGAGGAGAGAGAAGGCGTTGCTGCGTCCTACGGGTATCGCGCGCGCAGCTGCTCGATCGATGCGGCGACGAGACGTCTCAGCACCGCCACGTCGATGTCTGCCAGCCGCTTGATGTGGATGCATCCCTTGCCCGCGCGGTACTTGCCCAGCGTCGCCAGCAGCGCATCGTGCCCCTCGAATCCGGGTTCGATATACAGCGTGAGACGGTCCGCCCTCGGAGCCATGGCCACCAGCATCCACTCCTGTGACGGGCCGCTGGCGTAGGTGCGCTGGTAGGTGCCGCACCCCACGATCCCGGCGCCCCACATCCGCGCCTTCGCCCCTGTCTCGGCCTCCAGAATGCCGACGATGTCGCGGGCGTCCTGTCGTCGCTGGGCATCGGCGACCGTGTCGAGGAAGGCGTCGACACTCACCGAGGTCTGTCGTGTCTTCGGGCTGGCCATGTCATTCGGCTCCAGGACTGTGTCGTGATCAGCGCGCGCGCCTGTAATGCATCGCCACCGCGCCGTTGCGCATCGGCCGGGCCGAGACCAGTTCGAGCGCCCGGGTGGCGGGCAGGCCCGTCTGGTAGAGGGTCGGCCCGTGGCCTGCGATTCGCGGGTGCACGAGGAATGTGTACGTGGCCTCCTTGAGCGCCTGCACGCTCGTACGCAGGTCGCCGGTCACATGGTGACTGTTGTTCCAGGGGAAGTCCTTGCGTGTCGAGGACACCACGTACTTGGGTTTGGCTTCGAGTGTGACCGCCCACTCGCGCAAGGAAGGCGGGGCCTCTTCGTCGCCTCGGGCGACGACCGGCCAGTAGGCCTCCATCAGCTCGTAGGTGACGCGGCCCCACAGCATCGCCTCTGCCTCGTCCATGAGACCGGTGAAGAAGGCGTTCGTCTCGTCGTCGGCGATCCCCACGCGGTGGTCGACGCAGCCGTCCAGGGTGACGTTGAGACTGAAGGTGAGCAGGCCCATGGCGGCGAGTCTATCCGGCGTGAACCGCAGCCGACCAGCAGGCCGCGCGGGCGGGCGTGTGTCGTCATGGAAAGCGGTCCGCGCACGCCGATGTACACTCCCGTCCCATGCGGCGACGACCCACGCTCCGTCTCTTGCTCGTGTGCCTCCTGGCGCTGGTGATGAGTCCTCGTAGCGTGCTCGCACAGGACACGACGGCCGCCGAGACCGCCGCCACGGCGTGGCTGGCGCAGGTCGACGCCGGCAAGTACGCCGACTCATGGACCAGCGCGGCCTCCGCGTTCAAGCAGGCCGTGACCCAGGAGAAGTGGCAGGACGCGGTGAAGCGCGTGCGCGACCAGGTCGGTGCGCTCAAGTCGCGCACGAAGTCGAGCGCGGCGCCCATGACGAACCCGCCAGGCGCACCGGCTGGCGAGTACGTGATCATCCAGTACAGCGCCACGTTCGAACAGCGCGCGACGGCCACTGAGACGGTGACGGCCGTCCGCGACGCCGACGGCACCTGGCGCATCGTCGGCTACTTCGTGCAGTAGGGCCGCGTGGCGCACTTCTCACGCAAACGGTTCGGATGGGGACCCCCGAAGACCTGGCAGGGCTGGGTCTTCCTGGGCATCTGGAGCCTGGCGTTCACGGCGGTGGCGAGCCAGCCCCCGTCTGTGCTGGGCGGCTTGCTGTCGATCGGCTTGCTGGCGTTCTTCCTTTATGTCGTGTCGCGCGACAACGACTGAGTAGGAGGCCGACGTGTCTTTGAGTCGGAGCCTCCTCACTCGGGGAGATCGAGACCGAGCCTGTACCACCTGAAGCACTCGAAGATTTCCGCTCGTTCCTGTTCATCGACGTCGTACCTGCCGCGTTCGCGGGCGACGGTACCCACGGCACCGGCATCCGCGTCTGCAAACCGACCGAGCACCCGACTCACCACGCGAGCAAGCGGAACACTCACGAACCGCCGCCCATCGCCGCCCAGCCAGTAGGCACCGGCGTACTCGAACGGGACACCCGCGCCGGCGTGCTCCGCCAGATATCGCCGCTCATCATCGTGCAGGTAGTAGCGCAGGCAGTGAAAGACGCTCGCGAGGTCCTTTGCCGCTTTTCGGTCGTCGAACGACACGAGCTTGAGCAACACGTACAGTGGAAGTGGCACCACGGGCAGCACCGGTCCGTCATCAACGGCAACCTGCACGGCGTTGGGCACGGCCTGCTCGAAGCCGGCCATGTTGAGTACGAGATCGCGTTGCAGCTCCAGTTGACCACCCGGTGCAATCGACTCGCTGAAGGGCAGAAGGTCTACCAAGCCGCCTGACTGATGTCGAAGCCGGTGCGCGCCGCTTTCCGCAAAGCCGAAGGTCGCAAGCTGCGCCTTGAGCGTCGCGAATTCCGCGAGGTTGGCAACAGCGACGGTCACGTCGGCGTCGTTGGTCATCGCTGCCGGTGGCGCCTCGAGGAGCAGTTCCGGGACCAGGGCGCCGACGATCGCGAAGGGCACGTCGAGTGAGCGGAGCCCGCGTGCGAGATCCGCGACAGCGGGCAGGAGCGCGGGATCAAGCCGCGCCATCGCCCATCACCAAGGGGAGCAGCAACTCCGCGGCCTCGAGGGCCTGACTCGTGCCTCGATACCGCAGCTCGGCGTAGGCCAGCAGATCCGGCGCGACGGGCAGCGCAGCCGTGTCAGTCTCCGGGATCGCCAGGGGGCCTGGTGGTTCGATCACCAGCAGGTTGCCGCCCCGCGCGGAGGGCTGCGCCACGAGCGCCTTCTGTAGGTCGCGGTCGTCGAAGGCGAGGACAGGCGCGTAGATTTCGGTGTCCTCGGCGCGGAAGAACGCCTGGCGCTGATTGGCGGCGTCGGCCCCCGTGAGCGCCCACGGCAGGCCGCGCTCTCGAAGCACGTGGTCCAGCCGCGCCCACAGCTCCGCCTTGTCGGTGGCACGCACCTGAAGCCGTCGCTCCGCGAGCTTCGGACGGAGCACCTCTCCATACGCCTGCACCCAGAGCGCCACGAGTGCGGCACGGTCGGGCATGCGGCGGCCTTCCGCGTCCTCGAGCAGGATTCCCCGCATCGCGAGATCGCGAAGGCACGCCGCGACAGTCCCCAGCGACACCCCTGCCCGTTCGGCGACAGCTCTGTACGGTTGACTGACGAGCGTGGGTTGCACGAGCAGCGCGAGAACAGTCTTCACCCAGCCCTTCTGCGGACGGCCCGGCGCCAATACCGGCGCCTTCGGCGGACGCCGGCCCTCCACGTGCACGAAGAGTCCGGGCGCGCTCAGGTGCACGTTGCCGGCGAGATCGACGTAGTCGATGCCGGCCCTCTCGAGCACCACCGCCTGCTGCGCGCGGACATGCGGCGCCAGCAGGAGTATGAGGTCGCGGGCGTGCGCCCGGCCGAGTTCGGCGCGCCGACGCGTCAGCTGATCCGCAATAACCGCCGCATCCTGGTGTCGGAAGTGGCGCTTCTCGACGAGCAGGTAGCGCTGCGCCCTGCCGCCGACCCGCGCGACCAGTTGCGCCACGAATGGGGTCGGCTGAGCCTCCATCGCAAGCTCGGCCCCTGGGACCCACCGCTTGAAGTGCTCCTCATACGCTCGCAATTGCGCCGCGTGTCCGGTGGACATGTACGGTATTCTAAATCGTTCATTAATAATGAACAAGTCAGATAGTCGAACATTCCGTCTGCCAGTCCGCCTCAGCCACGGAGGCGCTCCCTGACGAGCGCGAGCAACTCACGCTCGGCGAGCGCCCGCTCGCGGGCGCGGCCGTCCCTCAGGGCATCGAGCAACGCAAGGACCTTGTACACGGTCGGATCCTTCTCCGCGACGGCGGTCGCGGTCCGGTGGACGGGGTCGAGGGTGACGCCGCGGACCTTCCCGTTCGGGTGGGGCCAGACCGGCGGCAGGTCGGCGCCAGCCGCGATGTGCGCATTCAAGGGAGGAGCGGCATAGCCCGTCGGCATACCTCGCGTGACCTCGCCCCGCGACGCTGGGAAGACGTACTTCACGGCGTGGACCAGAAACTCCTCCACCGCGTGCAGAAGTGGCCGGCCGGTGTGAGCGTCCAGCAGGCGTGCCCGTTCCAGGCGCTTCAAGGAGAGGTGCGCCTGCGAAGGGCTCAGCGCCACCTCAGAGGCCAGCTCCGCCACCGGAGGTCGCTCCCCTGAGAGACTGATCAGCTTGGCGAGCACGACAACATCTTGCGGAAGAAGTGCCTGAGCCATTCCATATTCTAGAATCCAGAATCTTCGACGCACGCACGCTTTCAATCGCGATGATTTACTCCGCGCACGCGTCGACACGGCGCCGTCCACCGGCGGTAGAGTATTCGCGCATGGCCCGGCTCACCCTCGTCAAGCCGTCTTCGAAACCCGCGGCCCGTCGGCCGCCGTCGTGGGCGCATCAGTTCCTGGCCGTCGTGTCGGAGAGCGCGCCGCTGATCTGGCGCCGCATCCAGGTCTCACACAAGGCGACGTGGTGGGACCTTCACGTGGCCTTGCAGGACGCGTTCGCGTGGGAGGACCGTCACCTGCACGAGTTCGACCTCGGCGCCAGCAAGAGCGGCGAACGTCAGCGGGTAGGTCTGCCGTTCGAAGCTGAGGACACCATCCCCGGGTGGGAACGCGCGCTGACGCCCGACCTCGAGGCCGGCCTGCAGACGTGCATGTACCTCTACGACTTCGGCGACGACTGGCACGTGGCGCTGGTGTACGAGGGTCGCGTGTTTCCCGAGGCGCCGCTCAAATGGTCGCGGTGCGTGGCCGGCGCGTGCGCGGCACCGCTCGAGGACTCTGGCGGCATTCACGGGTACTACGACACGCTCGCTGCCAGGACCGACCGCCGCCACCCGATGCACCAGGACGCCAGGGACTGGGTCCCCAAGGGGTTCGACCCGGCTCACTTCGACCCGCGCGAGGTCGTCGTGAGCGATCCCCGGCGGCGGCTGAAGACGCTGCTCGCGGACGTCGACCACTGACGTCGCGCGCTCGATCGTGCCCGCTGCAGACCTGACGCAGAATGCGACCATATTCTTCATGCGCATCACCGTCGACATTGACGATCCGATCCTCGGGGAGGTCAGGGCACTGCAGGCGAAGGACGGCCGTCCCCTGGGCGCCGTCATGTCGGCGTTGCTGGCCGACGCACTCGCCAGGCGGTGCGCAGTAGGGGAGCGCTCCGACTTCCACTGGATCTCCCGTCCGATGCAGGCGCTGGTCGATCTCGATGACAAGGACGCCCTTCACGCGGCACTCGCCGCCGCGCGGCCGTGATCTGCCGCTGGCAACTCAGTCCAGAATGCCCAGGCTCGCCAACACGCGACGCGTGGTCGGCACCCGCTCGGCGAAGGCACGTCCGTAGTCGTCCGCGCCGATCTGCAGCGCGAAGTAGTAGGTCGCGGCGCCCTTCTCGACGAACCCGACGTACCAGTTCGACGTCTGCTCACCCCGCGGACGGCACGCGCCGGTCTTGGCATACAGGCGCCATCGCGGCGTCTCCTCGACCAGCATGATCTCGCGCGTCAGCGCGGTCGTGCGTTGAGACAGACCCAGGCGGCCGTCGTGCAGGCGCTGCAGGAACTGCACCTGCTCGTCGGCCGAGATGCGCAGCGACCCGTCCACCCAGAACGGCCCGTTCGGGCCGTCGAGTCCGCCGCTCGTGTCCATGTTGCCGTACCCGAGACGACGGACGTCGCGGGCTTCGGCGTCCATGCCGAGCCGCCGGGCCTGCGCGCGGTAGTACCAGAGGGCCGATGCTTTGAAGGCGCCGGTGAGGTCGAAGTCGCGGGCCCACTGCGCCGGTTGGTGCAGCGCCGGATCGTAGGGCAGTGCGCCACCCGTCGCGCTCGGCACGATCCCGGGCTCCAGCAGCATGGCCGTGTGCGGCACCTTGAAGGTCGAGCACGGCGGGAAGCGGCGCGCCGCGCGTGCCGGGTCGTGACGCGTGTACGCGCCGGTCGCGTCGTCCAGCAGCACGAACGTCGCGTCGAGGCCGGTGAAGTGGCCGGACAGGTCCGGCGTCGCCGCACCTTGTGACGGACCGACGAGCACGGACAGCGAAGCGAGCAGGAGGGCAGCGAGCATGCCCCCGCATTATCGACTGCGCCATCGTCGTCATCACGCCACGAAAGAGCCGTCAACGACTCGGGCCGACGAGCGTGTCGACGACGAACCAGAAGAGCACGGTCGCCACGGTCAGCA
Source organism: Luteitalea sp. (assembly GCF_022842525.1). Taxonomy (NCBI): domain Bacteria; kingdom Pseudomonadati; phylum Acidobacteriota; class Vicinamibacteria; order Vicinamibacterales; family Vicinamibacteraceae; genus Luteitalea; species Luteitalea sp. The sequence goes on along the minus strand of NZ_JALHPM010000001.1, from coordinate 7,155 downwards.
CGACGGTCAAGAAGAACGACTGGACGCGCGTCAGCCGTCCCACGTCCACCAGCTCCGTCGTCCCGAGGTGAAGCACAGCGACGGTCAGCCCAAACAGGGGAAGTGCCAGCATCCGAAGAATCAACATCGGCGCCGCGACGATCGCGACGTACGTGAGGAACCCGAATACGGCTGAACCCAGCATTACGAGCCGGAACGCACGCGTCATGTACGGCTGCACAGGCGTTCTCCCTGAACAGTGGCCCGGTGGCTTGGCTAGCAGTTGCTACTTATGCTCTACTGCCCGCGACCCTCCGGCGACATTCTGATTCAGCGGCGAGCGCTCTGCTTGCCGTGTGGAGAGGCACGGAAGCTGATGCTGCTGACCTACCTGTTCATGTGGGGGCCGTTTCTGCTGTTCTATCTCGCCTTCGCGGTCCCTTGCCTTCTGGCGCTACGGACACGGGCGCTCGACGAGGCCTCGACGGCGCTGTGGGCACTGGTGATCGTCAGCGCTCCAGTGATGGGGCCGCTCGCATTCGTCCTGCTCAGGCCAGGCACGCGACACTGAAACGAGCGGGCATGATCGAATCACCGCTGCTGATGAGGATCGTCGACCAGCTGATCCTTGACCACCCGCTGCGCTATGCATTCCTCGCGCTTGGCTTCCTCCAGGCGTATGTCGTGCCGCAACTGCTGAAGGGGCCGGCATGGCGCCCACCGCACTCGGTTGCGGTAGCCGCCTTCGCCTTCGCCGTCCTGTCCCTCGTCGATCTTGCGCTCGGTCCCCAACCGCCTGCTGCGAAACGCGACCTGATCGCGGGACTGTTCGTGGCTGCGATGCTCATCGGCGGCTGGGCGTGTGTCGGCTTGTTGCGGCAGCTGCGTCGTCTGGGCGCAGCCGTACGCGAGGAGCGGGCGCTGGCGGCGCAACGCGAGGCCTGATGCTGACTCACCATCGCGCGTCGTCGCTCGTGTTCGTCACACTGACGCCGACCCCGCCGACGCTAGCGGCGACGCTGGCGCACGCGATCGACGTGCTCGCCGCGCGTGACGAGCGGCTCGACGTCGTCTGGCACGCCGACGGCAGTTCGGTCGAGCTCGGCCACGCGGACCTCGACCTCCTCGACCAGGTGCTGGATGTCCTGAAGCGCGAATTCAGCGTGACGGCAGCCACAACCCGTCCCCGAGTCGACCTCAGACGTGCACTCATCGATCGCCCCACCGGTCTGGCGTGGGCCGACGTCGAGCCGTGGATGGACGTCGAGATTCAGACCCGTGCCTTCTACGCGCCGCGCCTGCGAGAGGCATGGCCCCGCCTGGAGGAACCTGAGCACGGTGGTCCCGAGGCGCCACAGGTGCTTCTGCGCTGCCGCGCACCGTTGGCCGAGGTGCTCGGACTGCGCCGCGCGGTGCACGACATGACGCACGGAGAAGCGTCGGCGACAGTCTTCCTCTCCGGCTACGCCCCGCGCGATCAAGACGAAGAGCCTGGCGTGCCGGTGAGGTCCAGCCGTCGATAGGGCAGGCCGGAGACTCATCCAGCGACGACTGCGCGCCTTGGGAATCGAGATCGCCAAGCCGTTGACAAGTCGTCGTCGGGCCCGGGCCCAATGGCGGTCCGATGGCTGTGGCGGCTACCCCTCCAGAAGCGAGTGCTTGAAGACGTTGATGCGGTGGTAGTCCAGATAGGCGCTCTGCTCGCGCGAGAAGTCGCCAATCCTGACACCAGCGTCGATGCCCCAGGCATCGAGCAGTTTGTCGCGGACTTCGGGAACGATCACCAGCTCCTGGCTACTTGAGAACGTGATGTAGCCCTGATCGAACAGATGGTCGATATGCGGAGCGAGCAGCAGCCCGTTTGCACCATCGAGTCGCTCGCCATCAGTGGCGTCTCGCCACGGCTTGATGTGGCTGGCCTTCAGGTGCCTCGGCTCGTTCACGCGAGTCACCCGGCACGATTCTTCGCGCAGAAGCACGTTCGAACGAAATACCCCCTGCCCACGCCGCGCTCTGACGAGCTGCTCCCTGAATGTCGGGCCGACGACGCCGGCGACGAGGGTTGCTTCCTCCTCCGGCACCTCGCCGACTTCCCTCAGCACCGCGGTGGTCGAGTACGCATCCCAATAGGACTGCCCGATCAATCCGATCAGCGCGTCTGCCAGCGGACGCGGGAGCTCGGCCAAGTACACGGACTGGAGGCCGTCTCCGTTCTGCTGCAGAGGCGAATACTTCGCGGGCAGGAAGGGCCGGAGCATGGCGGCGTGGTCCTTCGGCCGAATCTGGTTGCCCAGGACGCAGTACTCGACCGGCACAAACCAGCCTTCACGAGCCCAGTACGCGCCCGCGGAGCCGAACTCTGGCTTGGGGCCCGTCTGCGCGGCTCCGGTGACGACACCGATGGCCTTGATGCGTGTGTCGCAGAACGAGAACACGACGTCGCCCGGCGACACCTCTCGCATGTTCTCGTAGAACTGGTTGCGGGCACCGTTCGCGTTCTGCTTCGGTGACCACATGAAGCTCCCGCGAACTTCCGCACGATACGTCTGATTCTGGTTGACCCACCAGTAACGCATGATGTCGTCGACGCGACTATATGCCTTTTCGCACTATCGACATAGATGACGCGAGGGTGGGGCGACGAGGACAGTTCGGCTCTTCACGCACATCCCTTAAGCGTCGTGGAGTAGCCACACGGCGAGGACGCGTGGCTACCGGCCGGCGCCTCAGCGCCCGAGGATCAGGCGCGCCAGCGGATAGCCCACTCCCGCGAGCAGCAGCGTGTGTACCACAAAGAGGAGCGAGCCGTGGCGCACCATCGTGCGCACGCGAAGATATCCGCTACCGGCGACGATGGCATTGGTGGTCGTGCCAGATGGCAAGAGGTAGTCGAGCGATGGACCGATCCCGAGGACCACACCGAGTGCGACCGGATCGGCCACGCCGAGGCTCTGGGACAGCGTGATGCCGAGCGGCAGGAAGATGGCGAGGGTGACCATGTTCGAGATCACGCTCGTCACGAGGATGACGCCCGCGCACATGGCCAGGACGAACCAGGGCTCAGACAGTCCAGTCAGCGACGGTTGAAGGACCGTGCGCACATAGTCCGGAAGGCCCGTGACGTCTGCTCCGACCGCGGTGCCGAGCCCCATTACGCCGCCGATGAAGATCACCAGGCTCCAGTCGACGGCGCCCATCCACTCCGGCCACGTCAGCACGTGTCGCCGCTGCGGGTCGGGCGTCGGCACCAGGCACATCAGCACGGGGATCAACAGCGCCGGCACCGCCATGTGGAGCGACCCCTTGAGTGCCGCAGCCTGACTCGGTTGCAGGACGAACCCGGCGAGATCCGGCAGGAACCAGAGCACGATGGCCAGCAGGAACCAGCCGATGGCCCACCGTTCGGCGGTCGGCATCGCGCCCAGTCGCTGACGCTCGGCCGCAATGAACGCGCGACTCTCGGGGCGGGTGAGGATGTCGGAGGTCGCCGGCACGCTGAAGCCGAACACCAGCAGCGCGCTCGCGAGGAAGAGCACCGTGAGAATGGTGCCGATGACCGTCCACTGAAGGAACGTCACTGTGACGCCCGTGCCAGACGCGATGAGAGCGATCGCCGCGGCGTTGGTGCCGTTGCCGACGGGGGTCGCGACGCCGCCGAAATTCGCCGCCCAGGCCACGCCGAGCGTGTTGGCCTCAACGACCGGATCCGTGTGCTCGACGTGCAGGACGTCGTAGATCTTCACGGCGAGCGACAGCCAGATCACCGCCACGACCGTGTTGGCCATCAACGCGCTCATCACCGTCGCCGACGTCATGAACATCAGCAGGAAGCGGCGGGAGCTGCCGCGCGCCAGCCGCGAGTCGATGAACGCGAGCGCGAACCGGCGGATGACACCGGTGGCCTCGAGCGCCGCCGCCAGACCAAACGACCCGATGACGAACCAGAGGATCCAGCTGCTCGAGTGCGCGAAGGCGTCGGCGACCGACAACGCGCCGATGACCAGGCCGATGCCGAGCATCGCGAGGGTGGTCATCGCCAGGGGCAGCGACGTGCCGACCCACCAGATGACGGCGAGCGCCAGCAGCCCGAGACGGGCCATCCCGGCGTCGGTCACCGGGTGGGGCGCCGGCAATGCCAGCATCACCCCGAGAGCTGACAGCCCGGCAACCACGCCGATCAGGTCGGACCGCGTGGGTGCCTCCCCGTCGCTCACGGACGCCCGGCGGCCCAGCGGAAGGCCAGGAGGTCGAGGGGGGCGCGCAGGGCGCGAACCTCCGCGATGTCGACGGCGTCGAGCGTGCGCGTCGGGTGGCGCGTGCGCGGCGAGGCGATGATGCCGGCATCGAAGAGATTGCGCTTCATCACGGCGACGCCCAGGCCCGGTTGCAGCTCGTAACGAATCAGGGGCAGCAGGCGGCCGAACTCCTCGCGTGCTGCCGCCTCGTCGCCCCGCCCGGCCGCCTCCCACACGCGCACGAATGCGTCGGTCATGTCGCAGCCGGGCATGCAGCCAACGGCACCACGGGCCCGCTCTTCGAGCAGGAAGTTGCCGTTCAGTCCGCCGAACAGAGCCAGACGCCCGTCGGCCACGGCGGCAAGCTTGGAGACCTTGGGCGAGGTGGGCGGCGCCTCCACTTTCACCATCCGTACCTGGGCCAGCTCCCGTCCCATGCGTGCCAGCAGGTCGACGCCGAGCACCACCTGCGTCATCAGCGGTGCGTCCTGCACCATGATCGGGATACCGACGGCGGCGGAGATCGCGGCGAAGTAGATGTAGATGCCGTCGGCGTCAGGCTTCACGTAGAAGGGCGGGTTGATCATCAGGGCCGCCGCACCGCCGCGCTCGGCCTCGACGCTGGCGGCCACGGCCGCGTCGGTGCCGGTGTGGCCGCTGCTGACTACGAGGGGCACGGCCCCGGCCACTTCCTCGGCGATGGCCTCGAGCAGAACGCGTCGCTCATCATCGCGCAGCGTGTAGCCCTCGCTGGCGTTGCCGAACAGGCCGAGGCCGGCGGCACCGCTCTCCAGCAGGAACCGCACGAGGCGACGCTGGCTCTTCAGATCGAGACGGCCATCGTCGTCGAAGGTCGTGTTGACGATGGGGTAGATGCCGCTGAAGTCGGTCATGCGCCGGTCACCTGTCTGAGCTGTCGAGGGCCGGCGCATCCTGGTGCCGGCGCAGGTCGGCCACCAGTGACGTGGCGGCGCGTGTGATGTGCTGCCGCAGCGCGGCCACCAGGGCGTCGGCGTCACCACGCGCGAAGGCGTCGACGATGGCGAGGTGCTCGGTGAGTTCCGAGGCGATGCGCGCCTTCCATTCGTCGTGCGTGGTGTGAATGCGGGCGATCTGGATGTGCGCGTCGAGGCTCTCGTACATCTGTACGAGGCGACGGCTGCCTGAAAGCTGGACGAGCCGCTTATGGAACGCGACATTGGCCGCGGCATGGTGCTCGCGGTCGTCGCCTGCCGCCGGTGGGGTCGAGACCGCGGTGGCCAGGGCTCGCAGCGCCTTCACGTCGTCCGCAGTGATGCGGTCGAGCGCGCGCTCGGCGGCGAGGCACTCGAGTGCCCGGCGGATCTCGAACGCCTCTGCGAGGTCGTCGGGATCGACGGCGGCGACGAAGGTACCGCTGCGGGGCTTGATCTCGATGAGCGCTTCGGCTTCGAGCCGGGTGAGGGCGTCCTTGACCGGGGTCGGACTGACGCCCAGCTCGGCGGCCAGCGCCGGGACGTGCAGGCGCTGGCCTGGGGCGAACGCTCGCGACAGGATCGCGCTGCGTAGGGCGACGTAGACGGCATCGCTCGCACGCTCACGCGATACCGCAGGGAGACGGGTAATGCTCACGCGGCACATTCTATGCTGAAACAGAAATCTTAAATCTGAAATTTTTTACTTTACATCTCAGATCTGCGGTCGCTATGCTCCGCCCCATCGAGATACACGGCGGCAGGCCCTCTTCCGGCTTGTCTTCCCGTGGTCTGGAGGACGGTCCATGTTCTGGCGACAACAACGCTGGCTGCTGGCACTCGCCGCAGGCGCGCTCCTGATGGCTCACCCAGCCCACGGCCAGGGATTGCAGACCGGTGTGACCGGCCTGGTGCGCGACGCCTCCGGGGGAGTCGTGCCGGGGGTGACGATCACCGTAGCCAACCGCGCCACCGGCGTGGTCCGCACCACCGTCACGGGCGACAGCGGCAACTACTCGGTGACCTCGCTTGTCACGGGCAGCTACGACGTCACGGCCGAGCTGAGCGGCTTCAAGACGGCCGTCAGCCAGAACGTGCCGGTGCAGTCCGACGTCACGGTTCGCGTCGACTTCACGCTCGCGCTCGGCGACCTCGGCGAAACGGTGCAGGTCCAGGCCCCCGCCGACACCCGTCTCCTCCGCACCGAGGATGTCTCCCTCGGCGCCGTGCTCACCGAGAACCAGATCCAGGGCCTGCCGGTGAAGAACCGGAACTTCATGGCCCTCGCTCAGCTGGTTCCCGGGGCCACCGAGTCGCTCGACGGCAACCAGAACAGCCTGGGTCGCACCCAGCCGCTCAACCTCTCCGTCCATGGACAGCGGCACTTCGACAACAACATCCGCCTCGATGGCGTCAGCATCATCGCCGGCTTCGCCAACGGTTCCACCTTCATACCGTCGCTGGAGTCGCTCAAGGAAGTGAGCGTGCAAACCGGACAGTACAGCGCCGCCTACGGCATGTACTCCGGCGCGCAGGTCGACATGATCGTCAAGTCGGGCCAGAACACGCCGCACGGCAGCGCGTTCATCTACCACCGCAACGACCAGCTCAACGCTCGCCGCTTCTTCGATCAGGGCCAGCCGCCACCGTTCGGCTTCAACCAGTTCGGCGGCACCATCGGCGGACCGATTCTCCGCAACCGCACGTTCTTCTTCTTCGGCTACGAGGGATCGCGCAGCAATCGCGAGACCACCGGCACCACGACGTCGGCCACCGAGGCCTTCCGTCGCGGCGACTTCTCGGCCCTTGCCACACCCATTCGCGACCCGTACACCGGCCAGCCCTTCCCCGGCAACGTGATCCCGGCCAACCGGCTGTCGCCCCAGGCCCAGGCGCTGCTGGCCTACATCCCGCTGCCGACGCAGGGTGGGCTCGCCAACAACTACATCAGCACGGCGACCACCGACGAGCGCGAGAATCAGTACTTC